>JAIVJE010000356.1 GCA_020200195.1 Acidobacteriota bacterium
ATCCTTGACGCTGCGCGGATCGCGTCCCTCGTCCGAGAGACCGAAGCTGAACTCGAAGTACTGCGGCTCCCACTCGCCGGCGGCGGGCAGGCACCTGACCCACACACGCAGGTCCTTGCCGATATCGGCGATCTCGTCACGCCACACGCGATCGATCGCGGGCGCCAGTTTTTCCGAGTACTCGCCGGCCACCCGCTCCACGATCGTCGTGAGCGTCGCGAGCGCGTCGCTCATGCTCGCCTCGGTCACCGGCAGACGGCCGCCGGCCTGCAGGCAGCGGAAAAATTCCGCCTGCACCTCGTGGAAGAGCGCGCCACGCGTCAGCGGATCGAGCTTCTGCAGCGGCTCAGGCTCGGCGGCGGGCTCCAGACGGTAGATGGCCGACAACAGGAACTGATACGGACAGCTCGAGAATTTCTGCAGTGCGGACAAGGAGTAGGGGCGAGCGCCGAGCCGTTGCGTCTCGAGCATCGGCGCCGTTTTCCCAGTGACGCGGGTGAGGCCGTCGTAGGGGGTCCACTGCGAGCGGCCGCGGGCCCAGCGCACGCTCACCGAGCGCCGCAGGCACTCGTTGAGTTTCAGCAGGTAGTGCGCGTGACCGCGCACGCGCGCCGGGTCGACCTGAAAGAGGCGACGCAGCACGGCAAGATCGTGCTCGAGGTCGTCGATGGCGCGTGCGGGATCGTCCGGCGATGGCCACGCAAGGCCGGCACCACCCTCGAAGGCCGCCGCAGCCTGCAGATCCTCGTGATTGGGTATCCGGCCGATGATGGCGCGCATGATGTCGAGCGCATAGAACGACGGCACGCGCGGCCGGGATTCCGCGACCTCGATCCGCGGATAGGACAGCCAGAGGCGCGCCGTCGGCGCACCGACCGCGAGGCGGAGCAGGAGGCGCTCGTTCCGGCCGCGATCCTCCTGGAGCGGCAGGCCCGCAGCGAGCGGCTCGCGCATCTCCTCGTCGAGGAGCATCGGATCCTCGTGCGGCTTTTGCGGAAACATCCGCTCGGCCAGGCCCGGCACGAACACGACCCGGAACGTGCGGCCGTACTTCGGGCGCCAGATCAGAAAAGCGATCGAGCCACTCTCCCCAGGTTCCGGTCTCTGGCCACGATGCGAGCCGGTCGATGATCGGCAGGGCAAACGCGCGCAGATGTCCGAGGTTGTCCAGGTCGCGCTCGAGCCGCGAGACGCGCGGCGACTCCGGATCATCTTTCCGCTCGCGACGCAGCCGCAGGTTGAACTCCTGCGCAAGCCCGTCGAGTCTGCGATGCCACCGCTTGGGATCCCCGCCGATGACCGAGGATTCGACGATCAGCGCCTCCCATTTCCACGGCGCGGCCAGAGAGCCGTCGATGATCGGGGCATTGGGCTTTGGGCTTTCGGCTTCAGGCTCAGAATCCTTAATCGTCTCTAGTCCGGCGTCGTGCTGAAGCCCAACGCCCACAGCCCTCAGCCCAACTTCGTCATCCGGGACAACGAAGTCGAACTCGCGCCGCACATCGGGCTGCGGCACCTGAGCTAGCGAGAGATACTCGGAGAACCGCCGCGCGGACAGCTTCTCGCACGCGCACGAGAGCACGGCCAGGAACGCACGACCGGCAGGGTGGGGACGGTCGGTACCGCGGTCGAAATAGGCTGGAACTCCCGCGCGATTCAGGGCGTGTTCCAGCAGGCCGACATATCGTTGCGGCGACCGCACGAGCACTGCCATGTCATCGAATCGAACCCCGCGCGCCGCTTCTTCGAGAATGCGCCGGGCGATCTCGACGCACTCACGCCCCTCACCAGGTGCGGAGAAAAATCTGACGTCGCCGCGCGCGTCACGCTCGGGTGGACGACGCTTCGCGAAGAGGTTGCGGCGCAGCGCGACGAGGTCGCTATCGCCGGTCTGCTCGAGCACCTCCTCTTGGATTCCCAGGGCGTGGAGCCGATCGAGCGCGGCGAGATCGCCGAACGGCACAGTGACGAGAACGTCCGTGGAGGCGCGCATCAGCGCCGCGAGAAATTCGAACTCGGCCACCGATTCCAAGGCCGGATCGAGCAGAAGCAACGGCGGAACGGCGGCCGGAATACCCGCGATGGCTGCCGCAAACAACGACGCGCGATCCGTCGCGGACGCTGCGCTGAACTGCTCCTCGAATCGGTCGAGGAGCTCGCCGAGGTCCCGGCCCCCAAGCGGCAACGGCGCGAGCGCCGCGGAGCCGATCCGCGCCAGTCGCAATTCCTGCAGCGTCCGCGCGAGCGCGAGGGGGAAGCGGGGCGTGCGTGCAACCGGCTCGAAATAGCCGAGCGCGCCGTCACGCTGCGCTTCGAACGTGGCGCGCGCAGCGACCGCTTCCGATGCCAGATCGCTTGCCGGTGCGAAGCCCTGTCCGGCCAGCGAGGGGGTAGCCAGCCGCACGGCAAGCTGGGTGACGCTGAACCGATGGAGGCCGATCGTCGCGCCGGCTTCGGCAGCAATCGAGCGCGCGAGATCGTCCACGGCGCCTCGCGATGCAGCGACGAGCAGCACGTCGCCCGACGGGGCATGGGCTTCAACGAACGCGCGCGCCCGGAGGAGCCGCAACTCCGTTGCGGCCGATTCGACCAGTCTGATGCGAGGGGATGGTGTGCGAGCCACGTCGATCTCCCTCCCGGACGCCTTGCCGGGTCACCGGAAACGGCCGCGCACGCAGCCGTGAACAGGCGCAGGGTACCACAGAATCGAGGCGCGGATGGCGCTATAATCCAGCGTGATCCGATTGAAGTCCCTTTTGCCAGGAGGCGAGAATGCTCAAATCATCCCGGAGATCGTTGTGGGCCGTAGCGGTGTGCATCGCGGCGCTCGGCGCCACGATTGGGGTTAACGGTCGCCAGGCTCCCGCACCGGCGGAGCCGGCGAAGGCCAAGGCGCCAGCGCAGGCCACGTCGAAACATCTCATGGTGTCGCCCGACGATCTCAAGTGGGGGCCGGCGCCGCCGTCGCTCCCCGCCGGCGCGCAGCTAGCCGTCCTCGACGGCGACCCGACCAAAGCCGGAGCGTTTGCCATCCGGGTGAAATTGCCGGACGGCTACAAAGTCGCACCGCACTGGCACCCGACCGAAGAGAACCTCGTGATCCTTTCGGGTGTACTGTCGGTGGGTCTGGGCAACAAGTGGGACGACTCTGCGATGCACGCGCTACCGGCTGGGAGCTATACGAAAATGCCGCGGCGCACGAATCATTACGTGGTGGCGAAAGGGGAAACCATCTTCCACCTGTACGGGATGGGTCCCTTCACCGTCACGTACGTCGATCCGAAGGACGATCCTCGGAAGAAACCGACGGAGTAAGGTTCGCTAGGTTCGCCGGGTTCGACAGGTTCGTTGGCGCACCCAGCGAACCTGACGAACCGAAGTCTTGGATCGTTCCTACGCCCGCCGCGGCCAAAACAGCGCCATGAACCCGGGCAGGAACGCGAACGTCCACGAGAGCAGGTTCCGCAGATAGTTGGGGTTGCGCGTGACCTCGTGGGTCCAGATGCCGGAAATGGCGTAGAACGCGAGTCCCGACAGGACGGCGGCGGCCAGGCCGCGCGTGAGGACGGCGGCGTTGGGCCGCTCGCCGACGAGCCACGCCTGCACCAGCGCGAAACACAGCCAGAACAGCATCCACGCGACGAACATCGCGCCCATTCCCATCATCGGCGCAAGCGCGTAAAAGGTACCGGCCGCGAGCACACCGATCAGCGGACCGGCAACGCCACCTGGGAGCGGACGACCCGCGCGAACCCCGAGGACGATACCGATGCAGAAACAGATGACGGCGCCGTGCACCAGCCCATACGCGACGCGGTGACGCAGCTCCAGCGCCGCCCATACGAAGTCGCCGAGCGTGCTGACAACGCCGAGCAGGAGCGCGGCAAGGACCGCGTGAAGTGCTGCGGCGCGGTGATCGTGCTGTGGCATGACCCCTCCAACCCGACTGATCGCCGAGGATATCAGAGTGTCTCGCGGCCGCGCGCTCATGGGTACGGGCCGGGATTATCATGGGCTCATGCGCCGAGCCCTACGACTCATCGTCTTTTTTCTGCTCGCCGGTATGCCCGCGGCGCCGGTGGCGGCCAAGGATTACTCCGCGGTCCGTTTCGATTCCACCGTCCGCGTCCAGCGCGACGGCAAGCTCGAGGTGACGGAAACGATCGCGTTCCGCTTTGAAGGCGGCACGTTCCAGCAGGTGGTCCGTGAAATCCCGTTGCGACGCACGGACAGCATCGAGGTCGTACGCGCGGAGATGGACGGCACGCACCTACGGTTTGGCGACGGCGTCGGGCAGGCGGAGGTGACGCGAAAGTCACGCATCACCGTGCGCTGGCGATTCGCTCCGGTGTCAGACTCGACGCACACATTTCTCCTCACGTACGTCGTCATCGGCGCGGTGAGAAAAGAAAGGGGCGCGGACGTCCTTGTGTGGCGCGCCACACCCGGTGAGCATCCATACGCGATCGAGGCCGCGGCGATCGAGTTCCAACTCCCTGTTCCCGCCGCCGCCAGCCCCGCGCTGGACCTGCGCCGAGTCGGTTCGAGCGAGGTACAGAACGACGGCACGAATGTGAGAATCACCGCACGCGACATCCGCCCCGACGGCTGGATCGAGGCGACATTCCGTTTCGCTGAAGGGACCATCGTGGCGTCCGCGCCCGAGTGGCAGCAGCGGCAGCTTCGTCAGGCAGCCATCGGACCGCGGTGGCTGATGGCCGGTGCCGGCATCGTCCTGCTCGGTTTGATTGTGCTCTTCGGAATGCGTCAAAGCTACGACGCTCCGCCGCCAGACGAGAGCGCGAGGCACGAGGACGCAGACGGCCCACACCTGATGCGGCCCGATACTCTCGCGCCTCCGGTTGCCGGCGCGATCGTCGCCAATGGCAAGCCGGCGCTCGAGCACGCAATGGCTGTCGTGTTCTCGCTCGCCGACAGAGGAGAGCTCGGAATCGACGAACAGCCGCGCAGCGCTTTTCGTCAGCGGACCTTCGCTATCACTCGACAGTCGACTACTCGTCCGCTGGCAGCATATGAGCAGGCCGTGCTGGAGGCGATCTTTCCGCCGGACTCACCAGCGGTCATCACACTATCGAAGGCCCGGACGCAGTTGATGCGGCGGTTCCGCACCTTCAGCGTTGAGATCACACGCGAGTTAATCGCCGCTGGATTGCTGGATGAGTGCCGGAGCGCCGTACGGCGCCGCTATCAGTTCACGGGCGTCGCATTGATGATCGCCGGAGCGATCTCGGTAATTCCGATGGCCTTTCTGGTCGAGGCGCACGGCGGATGGCCCATGGCCGTACCCGCGGCGCTCATCGTCACCGGCCTTGCCGCCTTCATTTTCATGTCGGCAACGACTCCGCTGTCGAACGACGGCGTGCGGCGGGCGCACCACTGGCGCGCCTATCAAACATCGCTGAAGGCCATCGCGCGGAACCACGCTGAAGCGCCGACCGGACCGGACGTGCTGCCGCTCGCGGTGGCATTCGGCCTCGCCGCCGTCTGGTCGCAGTATCTGAAGCAGCGTCACGCGGCTGCGCCGAGTTGGTTCCGCGCGCTCACCGTATCCGCAGATGACGGAATGGCATTCCCGGCGTTCCTGGCTAGCGGGGGCGCAGGAAGTACGGGAGCGGAGGGCTCGACCGGTGGTGCGTCGAGCGGGAGCGCTGCCGGCGGAGGCTCCTCGAGCGCGAACTAGGCCGCTGCTTAAACGGTACCACCCACCGACTTCAGATGCGCGAGCATCTGCTGGCGATGCGCAATCGCGCGGGGGGTGAGCTGCGGAGCGGAGGTTTCAAACGGCAATGATCGCTGAGCCCAGGCTTCCCGTCGCGCGCGTGCCCGCTCGACGCCGGAGCGGAAGCACTGGAAGCAGATCGCGTGGCGTGCGCAGATGTGGCCGGCTTGTTTCCTAGACATGATTGCCCTCTTCCATGAGCCCGAGAAGCCGTCGCGCGGCGATTTGGGCTTGCCGGCGCCGGTGAGCCAGCACCTTGTACTTGTCAGGCCTGCGCAGCCCCTCGGCTATCGGTGCCAGCCGCAGCCCGGATGGCCTCGATCCGGACGGCTCCGGGTCGTCGATCCCCCCAAAGTCGAGCTCGCGTGCCAGCGCCGTGGTGTTGTGTCTCGTCACGCCTGCAGTCTAGAAGGAGGGTGTGACAGGGTAGGTCGCTGGTCCGAGGGTTCCCCTCCTTCGCCTGCTGCTTCGCGCTGCTCGTGTGGATCTGGCACGAACACAACATGTATTTCCGCCGCTACGGCCTGCAGGACGGATATACCGTGTTCCTGAATGCTGTGCTCCTGTTCGTGGTGATGTTCTACGTGCGCGCGTATGTCGGCCACCTCGTCAGCGCCGCTGTAGGAATGGTCGTCGTCATCGTCCCGCTCGCGTTGCCGCCCCGGCTGACGTTCGTGTCGCCGATGTGCTTCGGCCTCATGGGTCCGGCGCACTGGGCATGGGGAACCTACGCGGGGCGGCGACGCAGGGCGCTCGAGACGCGGTTCCGCGCCGAGCCGGCGCGTCCTCTCTGATGCGCAACGCCGAAGTCATCCGGCAGTGGTCGATCCTTCGCGACCTCGAATCCTCTCGCCGGCTGACGATCGACGATCTGGCCGGACGCACGGGTGTGACGACGCGAACGATCCGCCGTGATCTCGAGGCGCTCCAGGCCGCCGGCTTTCCGCTGTTCGACGAGGTTCACGACGGCAGAAAATACTGGACACTCGAGCAGCGCGCCTTCCGCCGGCTCGACGACACCGGTTTCACGCTCGCGGAGCTGAGCGCGCTGTACTTCAGCCGCACGCTGGTCGAGTGTCTGGCCTCGACACCATTTCAACGCGATGTTCGCCGCGCATTCGAGAAGCTGGCTGCAGCGCTGACCCCGGGCATGCGCCAGTTCCTCGATCGCCTTCCGCTCGTCATGCAGGCCAAAGCGGAGCCCGGGAGCCAGCCGGCCACACCGCGCGGCAAGGAAATCTCGCAGCTGCTCGATGCGACCCTGAACCACCGACGCGTCGCGATGCGCTATGACTCGTTTTCCAGCAATCGCCAGAAGGATTACGTCATCGAACCGTACCGCGTCGTGTTCGCGCAGGGCGGTTTGTACATCGTGGCGTTCGTGCCGGAGTATGGTGAGCTGCGTACGTTCGCGGTCGATCGCGTGCGATCGCTATCGGTGATGGAGGAGCGCTTCGAGCCGGCGGAGCTGGCGGAAGACGCATTCGCCGACTCGCTCGGCGTGAATCAGGGGACCCTGCCCGAGCGCATCGAGATCGCGTTCGAGCCCGGAATCGCGCGCTACGTGCGCGAGCGGGTGTGGCACTCGTCGCAGGAGATCGCCGAGCAGCCCGGCGGCAGCCTCGTCGTCACGCTGCATGTCGCCAACGACTGGGCGCTACGAAGCTGGATTCTCGGCTTCGGCCCCCTTGCGCGGGTCCTCTCGCCGCCAGGCCTGGCACAGCAGATCGCCGACGAGTTCGAACGCGCACGCTTGCTCTACTCTCTGCCGTTCGGGGAGTAACCGGCACCCATGCTGACCGTGCGGAACCAACCGTGCGGAACCGATTAGAAATTCATCCAGTACGACCACTTGACCAGGAACACGTTGCGTGCGGGGGCATCGAAGACGCCGCCGAGGTCTCTGCGGAAACTGAACGTGCCGCGATCCAGGACGTCCTCACGGCCTTGCTGCCAGACGACGAACAGCGTCGAGCCAGGCCTGTATTCCCACCTGAGCACGTTCGTCGTCCGGAAGGACCGATAGTTGAAATCCGGGCTGCCGTCGTACGCGAACGGGATGTAACGCAGCGTGTAGTCCTTCGAGCGGCCGTCGCGCAATTCCTTGAATGACAGGTAATCACCCGCCGATACGAACGGCTCCGCGTACAGTTGAATGGAGAGGGCAGGCGTGACGGTATAGTTCGCGCGCATCCTGACGGCTGCCGTTTGCTGATTCAGGCGCCCGAATACGTAGTGATTGCCGGCTTGCTCAATCCACTGCTGTTGGTCCCGATTCCTGCTGAAGCTCAGACCGCCGTTCACCATCAGGAACGATGTCGGCCGCCATGTGATGAACGGGCTCAGGTCGCGGAAGCCAGAACCGTGACCGTCGGACGAGATGAACCCGTTCAACCCGAGCGACACCGCCTTTCGGCCGTCGGTTTCCAGGTATCCCCAGACGCTTTTCTGCGCGTTGTCGTACGCGCCGGGCCCGCCTCGCGTCGCACGGTCGTCGAAGCCCGGCGCGTTCACGTTGATGCCCATCCCGGTGGCCCAGTGGTTTGCGAACACGGCATGCGCATTCACGTTGCCCCCGGAGTAGAGTCTGTCGCCGCCGAAATTCCAGCCGGCATACTGGTTCAGGTTGAACCTGAAGCTCCGCAGGTACCGATTCGGCCGATCGTGGCGCCACTGCACCCAGTTCCCCATCGTCTTCTGATCGCCCCGCCGGAGAAAGCCGACGTCATTGATGTCGAAGCCGGGACTCTTCACAGCGACATTCGTGTTGAACCGCACGCGCTTGCCGCCGATCTTACTGAGCGCCGCCGAGCCGGCGTAGCCGTTCAGCGAAGTGCGTGCCGGGTGGTACTCGAGATGGGTCGCGTCAGGCCGCTGGAAGCTGTGGACATTGCTGCGCTGGAGCTCGTCGATCGCCGCCGCATCGCCCAGGACGTTGCTGCCCGCCAGGTATCCTTGTATTGCATACCGTGGGCTCAGCCGCCAGTCCCAGTCTGCACCGCCGGTATATGCCTGGCCCGGCAGAAACCGCGTCGCGTCGTCCAGGTTGCGGTTCGTCCCGGTGACCATGAAGCCGAGCGACGACTGATTGGCGAACTCGCGCCGCGCCCGCACGACGGAATAACTGCTCAGCGGCTCCACGGTCTGCCGGATTCGCTGCGTGCCGGTCGCGATCACCGCGTCTTCGTCGGAAGTGACGGCGTTCAGCACACCGATCGAAAACGCGCCCACGCGTCCGGTCAGCTTGCCGGCGCCCAGTATCGTCGTTTGAAGTGGCGCCCATGAGTAGCTACCGTCGGGCGTCTCCGCCTGCCCCCGGGGAGAGCGGCCGATCCGCCGCGAGTAGAACAGCCCGCTGCAGTTGCCGTCGTTGCAATCCAGATCGAATCGGAACACACCTGATCCTTCGACGAAGAACGGGCGGCGTTCTGAGAAGAACGTCTCGAATGCCGAGAGATTGACGACGGCGGGATCGGCTTCGACTTGTCCAAAGTCGGGATTGATCGTGCCGGTCACAGTGAGTCCTGGCCGGAGCGCGTACTTCAGGTCGAGGCCGAGCGTGCCGTCCGCCTCAGTGCGCTTGGTCAGCGGGTTGGCGGCACTGACTCGATCGGTCGTGATGTCGCCCACCAGATAGGGCACCAGCTCGAGGCGCTTGGGGGATTGATCGAGCGTCAGTCCCGTGAGCTCACCGAACGCCGAGACGAAGCCGTTCGCGCTCTTCGACAGGAGCGGCCATGTCGTGACTTCGTTCAGGCGGCCTATCTGTCGAATGATCGCCAGTCCGAAACTGGCGCTCTGGGAGGGATGGAAGCGGAGCTGCGAAAAGGGAATGCGGAACTCGGCGCGCCACCCCCGCGCGTCCTTCGACACGGCGACGTCCCACACCGCGTCCCACCCCTGGTCCTCGTTGCTGTCGTTGAACCAGTATTTGTCCCGCTTCACACCCGCGGGGTTCACCGCGAACTCGAAGGCCGTCCGCCGATCGTGAAATGAATCGACCGCGACGCTGATCCAGTCCGACGGTGACGATTCATCACGCCGCGAGCGGATTCCGACGATGCGGGAGGGTTCCGGGTCTATCGCCTGCACGGCGATGTAGAGGGCGGTGGCATCGTATGCCACGCGAGCTTCCGTCTCGAACGTGGCGGGGGCGCCGTCGTTCGGTTCGCGCTGCTTGAACCCGGTGATCACCGGTGCGCGGCGCCAGGTTTCGTCACTGGGATCGCCGTCCACGCGGATTGCGGAGGCGGCCGGCACGGGCGTCGCGATGATGCGCCCGTTCGCCACCGCGGGTGCGGCCGGGACGAGAAGGACGGCGGCACATATCAGTCGTCGCATTGTTCACTCTCGCCACAAACGGACAGTCGCGAGAATCTCCACAACGTTGACTCGTAGGGCGCGACCGGTGTCTTAGACGGGGTGCCGAGTCCGAGGGTTGGCAGATTCCGCCGCGATGCTGCGTCCGGACCGGATGACACAACGGTGTGCGGAGATGTCCCATTTCAGCCCATCGGCGGATCCGAGATCTCCGATCACCCCCAAACGCTCCAAATACGGTGGCAGCCCGACGGCCCTCCTTTTGCGGATCAGACACACGGGTCCGGAGGCCCAAGTCGTGATCTGGTTCTATGAAAAAGACGGGAAGCACCTGCGCTGCGAGGTCCGGCATCCTATGGAAGGCGATCACTTCGACCTCGTGATCATAGAACCCGATGGGCGCGAGCGCGTGGAGACCTTTGAAGATTCATCGCAGCTGAACAAGCGATCGGCCCAACTCGAGCGGGAGTGGCGAGCGATGGGATGGGATGGACCGTTCTCACGCGACTTTTAATCTGGGGCAGTCCCTTCTTTCCAGGCCGTCAATACGGAGGCTGTGCCCGTTTCGAGCCAGTGGTCACGGTGACCGTCCGTCCCTCGCGCTGAACGAACGCTTTCGAGAGCGCTCCCTTCACCGCACCTCCGGCGAACGTCACCCCGCCATCGCGTTCCTGCGCATCAGGCGGCGCTGCCAGCCCCGTTATCGTGAACGTACGAACCCCGTTGAAAAGCGGATGCTCGCCTGCCGCCTCGGTGAGGCCGCGACCGTTGAGCATTTCCAGGAAGCCGGCAGCATTTCCCAGCTTGAGGAATCGCACGTGCAACAGCACGCCGCCACCGAGCGGGCGGACGTTGAGCGGATCGAATCCCTGCGGCCAGAGCGGCTCTTCGGTGGCACGCACGACCAGCGTCCATCCAGGCTGAGAAATGAAGTCGATGCGCTGTCCGGCGCGACTGGCCTCGATCGCCCCTGTATCCTGCCGGGCGGCCTGTAGCGCCGCGGCGGTCTCGGTCGCGGTAAAGACAGCGGCGGGGCCGGGACCCGCGTGCCGCGCCAGTGCGCCTTCGAGCGCGAGCAGGTCCGCCGCCGCTGCCGGTTGCTCCAGCGCCGCCGGCCAGTCGGCACGTATGCGCGACAGGACATGTCCGATCGTGGCGCCGATCGCGTACCCGCCCTCGCGCACCTCCTCGGCCCCGAATCCAGCCGCCGGCAGCGGCGCGCCGGTCGTACCGCGCGCACGATCCTGGACGAACCGCGCCAGACCTTCCTTCAGCTCGATGCCTCGCTCGTACGCGATCGCGTCTGAAGACATCGCCGCCGCGCGCTGCCGTCTCAGGCCGAGAAATGCGCGCGCCCACTCCGCGCGTGACGTGTCGTCCGCGGCAGCGGCCGCTCGACGCAGCGCCTCGGTCTCCAACCTGCGCAGGTGCAGGATGTCGGCGCGCTCATACGGGTAGACGAACAACTGCCCTTCATCCGCGGTCCACTTGGGGTGCTGCGCGAGTTCGAACACGTGAAACGTCTCATGGATCGCGAGCGCGGCAAGCGCCGCTGGATCGGTAGCTTTCTCGTCCAGCATCACAACAGCCGTCTGCACACCGGCGAGCGCGATCGACGTGTTCGCCCGAACCTCCGGGTGCAATCCGTTGAAGACGAAGACGGCGGCGTCGGGGTCCTGGACGAAACCCGCCGGCGGCGAGGGGTGGCCGAACAACCAGGTCCGCCCCCGCCAATAGATGGCGAGCGGCGTCGCGGTCGGCCGGAACCCAGGCCACAGCGGCGTCGCCGACTGCCGCTGGATCTCCCGAACGATGGCCACCGGGAGCGGCGCCGACTGTGCAGGTTGACTGGCGGTGAGTGCAAGGACAACGAGCGTGAGCATGCGCGTTAAACGAAGGGGGCTTCGGGTTCGTTGAGTTCGGCGGGTCTGCGCCGCGGGAATCGTCACGTGCTGCTCCCCGCGGCTGACGAGATGCATCTCGATCCGCTGCTCGGCGGCGTTCCAGACGGCGCGATGATCGAATGCAGTCAGTCGGAAGTTGCCGCCGAGCTCCCGATTGATGCGTACCAGCAGGTTCTTGTTGAACGCCGCGGTTACGCCGAGAGGATCGTCGTACGCCAACAGCAACTCGGACTCCGGCTTCGCCAGGTCGGCGCCGAGCAGCAGGAGATCGCCGGGCGCGAGCGCCATCCGGATCCGTTGCAGGAACCTGTTCGCCGCAGGCGTGTCGAAGTTCCCGATGTTCGACCCGAGCAGCAGCACCAGCATGGGACTGCCATCTTCGCGCGCCGCCGCCGCACGGCGCAACCCGACCTCGTAGGTCGACTGGTGACCCACGACCGAGAAGTGGTCCAGACGGGTGAGGCGCTGCTCGGTCTGCTCGAGCGCCTGCGAGGAGACGTCAATGAGGTGCACGCGCGCCGCACCGCCCTGCGCCTGCAACGCGCCCGCGAGCACGGCGAGCTTTTCCCCGCTGCCGCACCCGAGCTCGACGATCGTCGCCGAGACCCCGTCGTCGAGATCCAGCGCCGCGACGATCTCGGATGCGTGCCGCTCGAGCAAGCGGCTTTCCGACCGCGTGATCTGGTACCACGGCAGCCGGCAAATCGCTTCGAAGAGGCTCGACCCGAGCGCGTCGTACAGATACTTGGACTGGAGCTGCTTCGGAGTCAGCGCGAGATCGCGCCCGACTTCCGCTGCGAACTCCGCGACGAACGTGAGGGGAGTAGAGGGCATGGCTTCAGCTTTCAGCTTGCAGCTTCCAGCTCTCAGCTATCAGCTCACAGATGAGAACTGAAGGCTAAGAGCTGACAGCTGTCCTGAACGTTGCGTACACATAAGGATAGTTCGGCCGGAACCAGTTGCGGAAGCTCCGCCGAACCAGCTCCCTGGCGGTTCCCGGGGAGGCCCCCTTCATGACGTAATGCTGGCCGTCGAAAAAGTCGGCCGAATACTCCGGGTACGAGGCCATCGGGCTGAAGCCGTCGAACGGCCCGAAGACGCTGGATGTCCATTCCCAGCCATTGCCGACCAGATCGTGCACGCCCCAGGCGCTGGCGCCAGCGGGACGGGACCCGACCGGCACAGGTTCCCAGTGCTGGAAGTCGAAGTTGCCTCGCGACGGATCCGGCGGCTCATGTCCCCACGGATACGGGCGCTCGTCCCCGGCGGGGCTCCCGAACGCGGCCCGGTGATACTCCGCTTCGGTCGGAAGACGGCGGCCACGCCAGCGCCCGTAAGCTGACGCCTCGGCATGGCTCACGTAGACCGGCCACGCGTGCGGCAAACGGATGTCGTCGAACATGCCGCGCCAGAACCACTCGCCGGCGCGCCGAACCCAGAACGTCGGATGCGACACACCCTCCGCCTGCACCCATTCCCAGCCCTCGTTCGACCATAGGTCCTTGTTCGAATATCCACCGGCGTCCATGAACTCGAGGAAGTCCGCGTTGGTCACGTTGTGGACGTCCACGTCGAACGCGGGCACGTGCACGTGATGTTCCTCGAACTCGTTGTCCCATCCGAAGCGTACGCCTCCGCGC
>JAIVJE010000065.1 GCA_020200195.1 Acidobacteriota bacterium
CCCGAAGCCATTCGTCTGGACCGCATCGGTCGAAACCATTCTCGCGAAGATCGCTCGTTGTAAAGCTACTTTTGAGACACTACACTAGCCATTGATCTTTCCTTCGGAGACCCTTCCCGTCTCCAAAATGTCTCCAAAAGTCTGTACGGCCAACGGCTGATCCAGCAGGCGAATCGCGCTGTCCAACGCCGCCGGACTCAGGTGCATGTAGCGCTGCGTCATGCCGAGCTCCCGGTGTCCAGCGAGCTCCTGGATCGCCTTGATCGGCGCGCCGCGCATGGCCAGATGAGAACAGAAGGTGTGACGAAGGATGTGTACGCCGTCCTCCGTCAACTCGCGCGCCGGCTTGCCCGTAGCGCGCGGTACTGCACCATCTGCCGCGTCAGCGGTTGCCCATTGTCCTGACAGAGCACGCGGGAGCTGCGCAAGTGCCGATGATCCCGCAATGCCGCCGCAAGCCGGAGCGTGAGCGGCACGTACCGCAAGCGTCCGCCCTTGGGCGTCGTCACCTGGCCGTTCCAGTCGGACCGTTGGACACAGAGTTGCCGCTTGTCGAGATCGACGTCTCGCCATTCGAGCGCGATCATCTCGCCGCAACGAAGTCCCGCCTCCCCACCGAGTAGCACGATGAAGTGCGCAGACGCATCGATCGCGCTCGCCGCCGCGACGAGTCGTTCGTACTCGTCGAAGTCGTAGAACGACATCGAGGTCTTCGGCACAGGCAATAGCGTGACCGAGCACGGCATGCGATCGATCACGTCCCACTCCACCGCTTTCTTCAGCAGCACGTTGAGCACCGTCAGGATGTTGTTGACCGTCTTCGCCGCCTTCGTGCTCAGGCGGCCTTTGAGGTGTTGCACGTCTTCACTTTTGATCGCGTCGAGCTTTTTGTGACCCAGCAGGGGCGCGAGGTGACGCGAATGATCATCTCCTTCGCGGCAATCCCGCTTGGCTTCTGACGATTCGCCCGTGCGTGGCCCTCCAGGAATCTCGGCGCGAATTCTCGTAGTGTGGGCACCTCCTTCGGTGGCGCGAGTTCTTGCAGCGGATTCATCAGGCGCTCGAACAGTACGCGTTCGCGACCCTCAGCCCACCGCACGGCGGCCGATCGTGAGGACACCGGAGCACGCTTGCGCTCCCGGAACTGCTGCGCACCGTCAGGCGTGACGACGCGGATGTCCACTTCCCAGCCGCCTCTCCGATACGGACGAATTGTGACGCTCATCGCCAGTTACTCCTCTGGCGATGGCGCGCGCTTCTGGTCCAGCCAGTGTAACAGGTCCGCGGCACGCAGGAGGACGCGTCGACGAATGCGGATCACGCCTGGCAACTGACGTCGCTCGATCATTGCGTAGATGGCCCGGCGCGTCGTGCGCAGGAGATCCGCCGCTTCGTCGACAGTGAGTAACACGGGGAGTCCTGCGTGTGGACTCTCCGCGTCACGTACTTGACGACCCATGTCCATCACGTTGTCGATGTTGGTCTGTATGGCCCTCATGATGCGATCTCCTCGCGCACGCCCGCGTCGAAAGCGGGCGGTGAATTGTTGTGAGGAATTCGCGCGCTCGAGCGCGCCGGCCGCATATGGCCGACGCGCCCATGTGGCGCGGATGTGGGCCTTGTGCCGACATCGAACCGCGGGAGATCTTGCCTCGCGCGCTGGTGGTGCAGGTTGGTGACTGCGACCACAACAGGGAAGTTCGACGACGAGACGGAGCACTCGCTTGGCGTTCGCCGGGTTTTCACGTTCGGAGGCGTAGGCGGCCAACGCGGACACGTCAAGCTCGCGCGGAGGCGCGTCGGCAAACCGCACCCGCAGCCGCGGCTCGCGTCCGAACGCGATCCGAGTGGGTACCGCCGTAATCGGCGTCACCCCGACTGGCAGCACGTCGCGTTCGAGCAGTCGGTTCAGTAGCGACGACTTGCCCGTGCTCACACGGCCAAAAACTGCGAGTTCGAGCCCGCGTCGCTCCAGCGTGTCCAGGATCGTCGCCAAGGCACTTCGAAATTCGACCAGCCCGTACTTCGTGATCAGTTCTTCAAGCGTGGAGAGGAGGGCAAGGTCGGCTGGCGCCCGGATGCTCTCCAAACGGGTGCGAAGATCCTCAGTCCGATCGATCGCCAGATACCGTGAGAGCTGGCCGATCGTGCCGTGCAGCTCCTCGACGATCCCGTTGAGCGCCGCCGCGGCCTCCGGCGCCACGGCACCGTATCCCCGCATGTAGTGCGGCTTGAGCTCCTCGACGGCCACGTCGACGTAAGCCAAGTGCGTCAGAATCGCCCACCGAAGACCGGTGCGCTGCGGCGTCGGGGAGAGTCCCTGACCACTGAGGATTCGAAGGAGTTGCGTGCGAAGTCGTGCGAGGTAATCGCGCACGAGGCGTTGCTCGGCCGGCGCAAGATCATTCGCGTACCGCCCGAATGGTGACTGCGACTGGGCCTCGGAAAATGACCGCTCGAGGTCGCCAAGCAGGCGATCCACGTACTGGCACGTGACAACGAGGCGCCGTTGCTGGTGTTCGGTCAATTCGCGGTCGGGAGGCGGATTTGTGAAGGTCATGGGAACGGTGGCCCTGGTCGCCCCTCGTTCAGCGGAGGTGGCCCCGCGGGGGTTCGAATTCCTCGTCTTCAATCGCTTCAACCTCGGCGGTCGTCAGCGGGTGGATAGGCGGCGCGAACCAGCGTTGCGCAATCACGGTCGGAATCACGGCGGATCCGATGACCGCGCCGAGCAACACCGTGAACTGCTGCTGGTCGATGATGCCGGCGTTCAGACCGTAGATGGACGAAATTGTGCCGAACGTCAGGCCCGTGCTCATCAGCAGCGTCGTGAAGACAGCGTGTGGACGAACGTACCGCAAGGCAGCCGGTAGCACGCCGGCAAACTTCGTGACGATTTTTACGGCCAGGAACAGCCCGAGGAGGCCTGCCCCGGTTGCCAGGTACTTCAAGTCGACGTTCAGTCCGCCCTTCAAGAAGAAGATCGGCGTTAAGAACGCGAAGCACACGACCCTGAACCGGCTCTGCTCTTCCGGATGCCGCCTGAACACGTCGGCAACCGACAATCCAAGGAGAAACGCGGGGAGCACGGCGTGCGAACGAGCCAGATCGGCGGTCCACATCAGCAGAAACAGCGCGAAAAACGCCCCCTTGATCTCTGGCTCGATCACGCGAGCGCCATATCGGGCAAAAAACGGACGCTGAAGCCCCGCCATGATCACGATGACCAGAACCGAGACCGCGATGAACAGCGCCAGGTACCAGGTGGGCTGGATGAAGAGCACCGACAGCGCCAGGGCCGTGCCCAGATCGGTGACGAACGTCGCCGCCATGAGGATCTTCCCGAGCTCGCTGGCCGTCAACCCGGTTTCAACGAGCACGGCGTACACGACCGCCAGGGACGTCGTCGAGAGAGCGATCCCGGCGATCTCCGACTGTGGCACGCTCCAACCCGCCACGTAATGCGCGAACAAGCCGACCCCGATAAACGGCAGCAGGAACGAGAGACCGCCGATGAGGACGGCCGGCTTCCATTCACGACGAAGCAGAGCGGGGTCAACTTCCGCGCCCGCCAGAAACGTCAGCACGATGCCGGCGAAGCTGCCGACAAAATCGATCCACGGTGTGGACACGATGCCGAAAAGGTTCGCCGCGACGACCCCGAGCGTAATCTCGATAATGGCGACGGATACGCCGAACTCCACGGCGACGACGGCCGCGATCAGCACGAGAGCGGCCAGGATGGTTGCCGTCGCTAAGTCACCCACAGATGGCCCTCCTTCTGGTATGCACGAGCGGTTCTCGAACGCTGCGCCACACGGCGCCCGGACGCGTGCACGGACGGCCGGCGCTACATGGGCGCGTCAGTGCCGAGACGACACACGACCGGAACAAACGAGCTTGAGTGGGCTGGAACGGTCGGTAGGGACTCCTACGGACGCACAGCCCGTAGGAGTCATCTGCCCCGAACCGAATCATACGGGGCGGTTAAGGGTGAACTCCAACACCCAACGCTTGAAGCTTAGCAGACGCATCGTGAACGCTCAAGCCAGCGGCAAATGGGGTGAGGCGCAGCGATTATAATGCGCACGGCGGTGGAGTTCGCCTGAACCGCCCTCGCCCTGAGGGCCAATGACTCCTACCTTGAGCCGTGCGACGCACGCTGCTTGTGGAGGAGCCGATGCCGTTATCCAGCCGACAGATCAAAACGACAGAACGCCTCGTGGCACAGCAAGGTGCTGTTCGCGCACACCGCCGATCGGGCACGCGTGCCGGCGGCATGCTGGTGCTTGGTGGCGGATTGGCAGCCGGAGCAAGCTGGTTCATTGTGCGCTGGTTGGCCAGCCAGCTTAATGTGACGCCGGGCCTCGCGGGAATTGGGGCATTTTGTGCGGCGTGGACGGCCCTCTATCCGTTTGCGCGGCTCAACCGCGCGTCCGCTCCATGGTCGCACTGGGCTCGGGGTGCGCTGCTGTGGCAACGCATCGTCGTGATCGCCGGCAGCTTCGGCGCCGCGGCGATAGCCGCATTCACAGCCTATGCGCTGGCACCGCCGGCGATGGCTGACATCGCGGCTGTCTGTGCGATATGGGTAGCGCTCTCCCCATTCCGCGCCTCAATCCGCGAATCCCCGTGGTGGATGCATTGGGTACAGGGCGCGTTCATCCTTCTTGGCTTTTGGATCGTGACACGTGCGGGGTAGGACGATGAGCGATCTGCAGACGTTGAGGGTCTATGTCAATGAGCGGGATGAGTGGAGTGAAGGCCGCTGTATGAGACGCTCGTGGAGAAGTTCCGCGACAAGGGTGCAGCCGGAGCGACCGTATGCCGAGCGATGCGCGGGTTTGGCCAGAGCGGCGTCATGCATCCACAAGGGCGACTCAGGCTTTCGCGCGATCTCCCGATGATCATCACGGTCGTCGATACAAGCGAAGGTATCGCTCGGTTGCTGCCCCTGATCGACGACATGGTCGCGAGCGGCATCGCCCTCATCATCAACGTCGACGAGGCCAGTGCCACGGAGTCTCAGGCATGGCGAGCACGAACCGAGCGCCCCAGTCGAAAGGATTCCTAACTGCCGATGATCGTGAAGACCGGCCATCCTCGTACCGCTGATACTCGCATTCGCGAGGTTCGCGCGCGGGAGATTCTCGATTCCCGCGGCAACCCCTGTGGAAGTTGACGTCGTCCTGGCGGACGGTTCCCGCGGTCGCGCGGCTGTACCGTCTGGGGCTTCGACCGGTGAGCGCGAAGCCCTCGAGCTCCGAGACGGCGATCCGCTGCGATACGGCGGCAAGGGCGTGCGAAAAGCCGTCGCGCACGTGAACGGGGAGATTGCGCGTGCCTTGGCGGGCCTTGATGCAGCCGACCAGACAGCGATCGATCGCCGGCTGATTGACCTCGACGGTACGCCCAATAAGGCACGACTCGGCGCCAACGCGTTGCTCGGCGTCTCGATGGCCGGAGCGCGCGCGGCGGCAGTCAGCGCGGGCCTGCCCCTCTACCGCCACCTCCAGGCTCGCGACCGATATTCACTCCCGATCCCGACGGTCAACCTGCTGAACGGCGGTGCCCATGCCGCGAACGCCTTGGACTTCCAGGAATTCATGATGGTGCCGATCGGGGCGCCGACGATGGCCGAGGCAATTCGATGGACGGCCGAGACATTCCACGCGCTTAAGGCCCTGCTCTCGCAGGCTGGTCACCTGACATCGGTCGGCGACGAGGGCGGCTACGCACCGAACCTCCGGACGGCAGAAGAAGCACTGGAGTTGCTGGTACGCGCTATCGAGCACGCTGGCTATCGACTCTGCGGCGACATCAGCCTGTCGATGGATCCGGCCACGAGCGAGCTGCAGCATGGCGACCGCTATGAGTTCCGCAAGTCCGGACAGTCGACGTTAACCACGGCGGAAATGATTGCGCTGCTCGAACGACTGGTTGACCGGTATCCGATGGTGTTCGTCGAGGATGGCTTGGGTGACGATTGGGAAGGCTGGAGCCGGCTAACGCGTCGGCTCGGATCCCGGACGCTGCTGGTCGGGGATGACATCTTCGTGACCAATCCGGCGATCATCCACGAAGGCATTTCACGTGGGATCGGCAATGCAACGCTCATCAAGCTGAATCAAATCGGGACTGTGACGGAGACGCTCGAGGCCATCAAGATCTCGCACGAAGCCGGCTACCGAACCGTCATCTCGCACCGCTCCGGCGAAACCGAAGACACCTTCATCGCGGATCTCGCGGTTGCCGTGGGCGCGGCGTACATCAAGACGGGTTCTTTGGCCAGCTCAGAGCGGGTGGCCAAGTACAACCAATTGCTCCGCATCGAGGAGGAGTTGGGCGAAGCCGCGGAGTTTGGGGCCGCCGCCCGACAGCGGTGAGCGGTTCCTGGATATCCGGCAACACCCCTCCCCTCCAGCTGATCTGTCAGGAAAAGCTGCCGTGGGTTGCAAGGAGCGAGTAAACTCCACAATCCGATGGCCGGCGACCCGGAACGACTCATTTTCCGCGTGCACGCCATTCAACGCATGTTTCAACGCGGTGTGACAGTTGAAGATGTCCGCCAAGTACTGACGACTGGCGAAACGATTGAGAATTACCCTGAAGACACACCGTACCCGAGCCGTCTGGTGCTCGGGCGGCTAAGATCGCGACCCCTCCACGTGGTATTTGGCGAAAACAAGGCGATGCGAGAGATAATCGTCGTAACGGTCTACGAGCCCGACCCGGATCGTTGGGATAGCGATTTCAGACTGAGGCGGGCGTGATGAAATGTGTGATCTGCAAGCACGGTGAGCTCACGTCTGGGACAGCGACGGTGACGCTCGAACGAGACAAAACGACGCTTGTGATCAAGGGCGTACCCGCCCGTGTGTGTACGACTTGCGGCGAGGAGTACGTGGACGAGGATACAACGCGCCAGCTTCTCGAAACGGCCGAGGCGGCGGCGCGCATGGGCGTTCAGATCGAGGTTCGAGAGTACGCCGCGTGAGGGCGTCTCCAAAATGTCTCCACGACGCTGGTAGAATCCCGTCGCGGTTCGTCCAGCAGCCGGATGGCCGCATCCAGCGCTGCCGGGCTCAGTGCATGTAGCGCTGCGTCATCGTCAGGTCCGCATGCCCGGCGAGCTCCTGAATCGCCTTCGCCGGCGCGCCGCGCATCGACACGCTTGCTGCGCAGGTGCCGATGGTCAGCGAGCGCCGCGGTCAGCCGTCGCGTGAGCGACACATAGCGTACCCGTCCACTCTTCGGCGTCCCGAGTTGCCGGTTCCAGTCTGACTGGCGCACGCACAACTGCGTCTCTCGCTTTCACGCCTTCTCATCTTCTGTTGTCGCGTCAGACCGCAAAAGCATCCGAAACGGCTGCCGACGGCTGGGTGCCCGTGCGCTGCCCTTCTGCTGATCATCGACCGATAGATCGCAAAACAGAGACGTCCTTCTGCATGAAGATTCTCCAAATTGCACAGGACCGCGCTGCCGCTTTGGTGGCTGCGCGTGTCGTTGACGGAATTGCACAGAATGTCACGCTGACGTGGGCCCAGACACCGGCCTCCGCCCTTCAATGGCTGCAAGACAACCGCGACACCGCGGCTGTCATCGTCGAGGTGCAGGCGCAGAGCTGCGGGTCGTTCGTAGAGCAGCTTCGCGAATTGGGTCTGACCACGCCAGTCGTGGTCGTCGCGGGATCCGCGCGACTCGAATCCGCGCTCGCCGCGCTCAATTCTGGCGCCGACGGATACGTGGTGGCCGGCCCGTCGCTCGAGGCCGACCTGCCTCGAATAGTGGCCGCGGCCATCGAACGCGAACGCAGCCGCCGGCAACTCCTCACGCACACACTGACCGAGCTCGGGGCCGAGCGCGAACGGACCGAGCAGCAGCTCGCTCGCGTCGAAGCGGCACGCCGGCAGACGGAACAACGCAGCGCATCCGAACTGGCCGCCGCCGCGGCGCGGCTCGCGGACGATCAGGCCCGGCACGCGGTGTCCCTGGCGCGCGAGACCAGGATCTGCATGGCGCTGCAGCAGAGACTCTTGGAGCTCGAGGGTGCGCTCCGGAGGGCTGACGAGCGGCGGGCGTCAGAGGCAGTCGCTTTCGCCGACCAGCTCGCGATGCGGCACGCGGAGTTCACGGCGAGCCTGGCGCAGGCCGCTCAGTCGCGTGACGTTGGCCGCTGAATTGACTGTCGCAACGGCTGCGCTCGCCGAGGCGACAGGCTCGCAGGGCGGACGCGGCCGCCGCGACCGAGCATCTCCGCCGGCGCGAAGCGGAACTCCGTGCCGACCTGACTGAAGCCGTCGCCGGAAGAACTGCGCTCGACAACGCGCTCGCAGAAGCGGAAGCTGCGCACCAGGACACCCGACAACGCGCCGCGATCGATCTTGCCGCCGCGAATGAGCGCCAGGCAGCGCTCGAAGACCTGCTCGCGCAGGAAGCTGACAGGCGCACGAGTCTCGACCAGAGACTCATTGCCGCCGCGGCCGCGCATCAGGAGGCGGACCGACGGCACGCGGCGGAGCTGACAAGGGCCGCGGTGGGGCTCGCGGAACTTCAGGCGCGGTACGACGCCGCGCTGGAGGAAACGCCGCCGCCCGCGCCGCATTCGAGCGGCAGACGGCCGAAGCCGCGTCCGCCCTCGAGCGAGCCAGTCGGGAGCGCACAGCGGAAGCGACCGCGGCCGCCGGGCAGCTCGCCAGCATGAAAGCGGAGCTGAGTGCTCGACTGGCAGCAGCGGCTGCGGAGACGACCGCGATCGAACGCACGCTGACCGAAGCGCAGTCTGCGCACCAGCTCGCAATACAGCGCGCAGCCGAGGGTCAGGCCTCTGCCGCGGTGCGTCAGGCGGCGCTCGAAGACCGGCTCGCTCAGGAAACGGACAGAGGCATGGGCCTCGGACGGCAACTGTCAGCCGCCGAAACTGCGCGGCAGGATACGGAGCGGCGTCACGCCTCAGAACTGGGGGCCGCCAGGGCGCACCTCGACTCGCTTCAGACAAGGTACGACACGGCCGTAACGGAACACGCTGCAGCGCACGCCGCGTTGGAGCAGCGGTTGACCGACGCCGCGACGGCGCATCAGCAAGCGGAGGAC
>JAIVJE010000066.1 GCA_020200195.1 Acidobacteriota bacterium
GCAGGAGACATCATCTGCCTGGCGGGCATCGAGGACATCACGATCGGTGAAACGATCGCGGACGTCGAGCACCGCGTGGCAATGCCACCGATCGCCGTGGACGAGCCGACGGTATCGATGATCTTCGGCGTCAATACGTCGCCGATGTCCGGCCGCGATGGCCAATTCGTCACGTCCCGGCAGATCAAGGATCGGCTCGATCGCGAGCTGCTGGGCAACGTGTCCATCAAGGTCGAACCGACGGACACGCCCGAACAGATGCGCGTGCTGGGACGCGGCGAGCTGCAGCTCTCGATTCTCATCGAAATGATGCGCCGCGAAGGGTTCGAGTTGCAGGTCTCTCGCCCGGACATCGTGACGAAAGAGCTGAACGGCAAAGTCATGGAGCCGGTCGAGGACCTCGTCATCGACGTGGCTGAAGAGTTCCAGGGGGTCGTGATCGCGCAGGTCGGGATGCGGCGCGGGACGATGACGAGAATGGTGAATCACGGAAGCGGACGCGTGCGCCTCGAGTTCCGCATCCCGGCGCGTGGGCTGATCGGATTCCGATCGCAGTTCCTGACCGAGACGCGCGGGACCGGCATCATGAACCATCTGTTCGCGGGATGGGAGCCGTGGCACGGCGCCATTGCCGCGCGCGCGACAGGCGCGTTGGTGGCGGATCGCGCGGGGGTCGCGACCGCGTTCGCGATCTGGAACCTGCAGGAGCGGGGCGAGATTTTCATCGAACCGACCACACCGGTTTATGAAGGCATGATCATCGGCGAGAACGCGCGCGCCAGCGACATGGACGTCAACGTCACGAAGGAAAAGAAGCAGACGAACATGCGCGCGTCCACGGCCGACGAGGCCGTGCGGCTGATCCCGCCGCGCACGCTCGGCCTCGAGCAGGCCATCGAGTTCATCAACGACGACGAGCTCGTCGAAGTCACGCCGCACGACATCCGACTGCGCAAGCGGGTCCTTGCCGCCAATATGCGGCCCAGAAGATCAACGGAATAGTTCCGCACGACAGGTTCCGCACGGGAGGTTCGGCACGATAGGTTCGGCTAGAGCCGCACGAATCTGACCGGGTTGCGCCGGGACGCAAGGAAACGCTGCAGGTCCGCGAAGCCCACGGTGACGCTTGACGTGTTCACGTTCGGATGAAAGATCAGACGCTCCGCTGATCGCAGATCGTCATCCAGGATCACTCGCACCACACCGGCCGCGTCGTTCAGCAGACCGAACGGTGACACCGAGCCGGGCGTCAGGCCGAGGTGAGTCATCAGCCGCTCCGGCGATCCGAAACTGAGACGGCCATCCTGGACCACCCGGGCGAGCTGCTTCAGATCCGCATGCTTCCCGATTTCCAGAATCACCAGGTAGTGCCGGTCGCCCTTCTTGTTCCTCAGGAAGAGGTTCTTCACCTGCGTGCCCGGGATGTCTCCCCAGTGCGCGGCCGCATCCTCGGCCGTGAACACCGGCGGATGATCGTAGGTGTCGTGCGCGATCCCCAGTGCGTCGAGGGCCGCGGCGACCTGCGCTTGCGCTTCGCTCATGTGCGGGTCATTCTAGCGCCTGAGGAGCGCCCGTCATGACGAGGCTCACCGGCAGGTTCGACGACGCTTTCCGCTACGCGCACGAGGTGCACGCCAGCCAGACCCGTAAGGGCAGCGGTGCGCCGTATGTCTCACACCTGATGGGTGTCGCCTCAATCGTGCTCGATGACGGTGGCAGCGAAGACGAGGCGATCGCAGCGCTTCTCCACGACGCAGCCGAGGATCATGGGGGCCGCGAACGGCTCGCGGACATTCGCTCGCGCTTCGGCGAGGCGGTCGCACGCATTGTGGAGGATTGCACCGATTCCTGGGAGGCGACGAAGGAGCCGTGGCTCGAACGAAAACAGGCGTACATCCAGCATGCGCGCACGCTCGGACCGTCCAGCCTCCGCGTGTCGGCCGCCGACAAGGTCCACAACTCTTACGCGATTCTTCGCGATCTGCGGAACACCGGCGAACAGGTCTGGGAACGCTTCAGCGCCAACGCAGACGACGTCGTGGCGTACTACGAATCGCTGGGCCGTGCGTTTCGTGAAGCCGGCGGAGGACGGCTGGTCGACGAGCTGGACCGTATCGTACGCGGGATTCAGAGGGAGATGGGTTACTGAGGTGCCAAGGTGGTGGGGACGCGATGCCAGCGTGCCGTGAATGATATAACTGAGGTTTTCCGTGTCGATGAAGTCGGCTGAAGTCGACTGAAAAGGAGCAGAGCTGATGCGAGTTCGACTTGTGACCCTGGGGGCCCTCATTCTGAGCATCGCGATCGCGGCGCCGGTGCACGGCCAGCAGGCGGCGGCGCCGCCGCTTCGGACGCCGGATGTCATCTTCGTCCCGACGCCGCAGGCGGTGGTGGACGCGATGTTGACCATGGCGAACGTCACGTCGAAGGACGTGGTGTACGACCTCGGGTGCGGCGACGGGATCATTGTCGCGACGGCGGCGCAGAAATATGGCGCGCGCGCGGTCGGCATCGATATCGATCCGCAGCGCGTGAAGGAAGCGAACGAGCGGATTCAGAAGGCCGGCGTGACGGACAAAGTGAAGATCCTGAACCAGGATCTGTTCGAGACCGACATCAGCGAGGCGACGGTCGTGACCCTTTACCTGCTGCCGTCGCTGAACGTGAAGCTCATGCCCAAGCTGATGAAGGAATTGAAGCCGGGCACGCGGGTCGTGTCGCAGAGCTTCGACATGGGGGACTGGAAGCCCGAGAAGACCGAGAACGTGGACGGACGGCCCGTCTACTACTGGACGATTCCGGCCAAGAAGTAAGACGCAGTCTCAGACCGACGCGTAGCCCTCTGGCGCGTCGCGGCCTCCGAAGTATTCTTTCGTGTCCGGTCGTTTGATCTGAGAGTGCGAGACCACCCGGTCCCGTCGCAGTCCGCGGAAGTCTTCGAGCGAGCGCCAACCCCGGTCGGCGTGTCGCTCGAGGAACTCCGTCATTCCTGCAATCAGCCCCTTGATGACGTTCGGCCCGATCGCATGGTCCAGCATTGCCGCGGTGCAGACCTGCACCGTCCCGCAACCCAGCAGGAAGTAGTTCAGCGCGTGCCCGAAATCGGCGATCCCTCCGATACCCGAGAAGCGGCCGTCGGGAAACGCCTGCGTGAGCTGCGCCATCTTGGCAAGTGACTGCGGCAGGATCGCCGGACCGCCCAGGCCCCCGCTCGAGACGTAACCGTCGACGTTCATCTCGAAGTCGAGCGTGTCGGGATCGATCAGCGGCAGCGATGGGAACGTATTCGACGACACGATCGCGTCAGCCCCGCCGGCAAGCGATGCCCGCGCCTCAGCGACGATGTCCGTCGTCGACGGCGTGAGTTTGCACCACACTGGTACCCGCGCGACCTCCTTGACGGCCTTCGTCACGACGGAGATCAACCCCTGGTCCTTGCCGATGTTGGAGCCCATGTCCTGACGGTCCATGTGCGGACATGACAGGTTCAGCTCGAAGGCGTCGGCGCCCGCGTCCTGACACGCCGTAGCCAGCTCCTGCCAATGCGCAAGCTCGCGATCGCTTCCCGATCCCGCCATGATCGACGCGATCAGGATCCGGTTCGGATGCGCCTGCTTGACGCGCTCGATTTTCGGCACCCACCAGTCGAGCGTCTTGTCGGAGATGAGCTCCCAGTTCCACGACGAGTGAAGCGCCGTGCCGGGCCGCTTCTGCATCGACAGCCGGGAAGAATCGGGGGTCGCGCGAAGGAACTTCGTCTTTGGCCCCTTCACGTTGATCACGGGGTGGAGCCCGATGGTCTTGGTCACGACCCCGCCCCAGCCGGCGTCGAAGGCGCGCATGATGTTGCTATCCGACTCCGTTGGCGGCGCCGACGAGAGCAGGAACGGGTTCACGAACTTCAAACCCGTGAACGTCACCGATAGATCGGTGGCCATGGACCCTCCCTCAGGGATTTTGCGCATTATACGCCCGGTCTCGACGGGACGGCTGCCCGCCACGACGCGTCACGCCTGCGCGCCGGCGGCGCACCACCTTGACACTTCGGACAGGCGGGGGCTATGTTCCGGGCTTCCGACGGCGGGCCGAGCGCTTGCGCGGCGGCACGGAGGGACAGCATGGGGCGCGTGATCCGCGGCGGTTTGATCCAGGTGCGAGCGGACGTATCGCTGGACGGATCGACAGACGACATCAAGCGGCTGATGATCGACAAGCACGTGCCGCTCATCGAGGAAGCCGGCCGCCAGGGCGTGCAGCTGCTCTGCCTGCAGGAGCTGTTCAACGGCCCGTACTTCTGCGCCGAGCAGCAGCCTCGCTGGTACGAAATGGTCGAGCGGATCCCGGACGGACCCACGGTCCGGTTGATGCAGGATCTCGCCGCTCGGCATCGCATGGTGATCGTCGTGCCGATCTACGAGGAAGAGATCACCGGCGTCTATTACAACTCCGCCGCGGTTATCGATGCCGACGGGAAGTACCTCGGCAAGTACCGCAAACACCACATCCCTCACGTCGGCCCCGGCTTCTGGGAGAAGTTCTACTTCCGTCCCGGCAATCTCGGCTATCCGGTGTTCGAGACCGCCGCGGGTCGCGTTGGCGTGTACATCTGCTACGACCGGCACTTTCCCGAGGGCGCGCGGATTCTCGGGCTGAACGGCGCCGAAATCGTCCTGAATCCATCGGCGACGGTAGCGGGACTGTCCGAATACCTGTGGAAGCTGGAGCAGCCCGCGCATGCCGTGGCGAACGGCTACTTCGTGGGCGCGATCAACCGCGTCGGCTATGAAGCGCCCTGGAACATCGGTGAGTTCTACGGACAGAGTTACTTCTGCGACCCTCGAGGCCAAATCGTCGCGATAGCCAGCCGCGACCGCGACGAGTTGATCGTCGCCGACCTCGATCTTGGGCTCATCCAACAGGTACGGAACACCTGGCAGTTCTACCGCGATCGGCGCCCCGAGACGTACGGGGAAATTACAACGGGCTGACGCGATCCGCGATCAAGACGCTACGGCACCCGGATATGTCACTGCTCATCACCAACGGACGCATTGTCACGGCAACAGACGACTATGTCGCAGACGTGTACTGCGAGAACGGGATCGTCAGCGCCATAGGTCAGGATCTCCCCGCGCACCGTTACACCGCGGAGCGGACGATCGACGCGACCAACCAGTACGTCATCCCCGGCGGGATCGACGTGCACACCCATCTCAACATGCCGTTCGGCGGCACGACTTCGGCAGACGACTTCGAGTCCGGCACGATTGCCGCGGCCTTCGGCGGGACCACGAGCCTCATCGACTTCGCGATCCAGTACCGCGGCCAGACGATGCGCCATGCGCTGGACGACTGGCGCGGCCGCGCTGACGGCAAGGCGGTCATCGACTACGGCTTCCACATGATCGTCACCGAGCTCGAAGACGCCGGGCTTGGCGAGATGGATCGGCTCGTCCGCGACGAAGGCATCACGAGCTTCAAGCTGTTCATGGCCTACCCCGGCGTCTTCATGGTGGACGACGCGACGATCTTCCGGGCGTTGCGCCGGACGGGGGAGAACGGCGGTCTGGTGTGCATGCACGCGGAGAACGGCGGCGTCATCGACGAGCTCGTCAAGGAAGCGCTCCGGAAGGGCGAGACCGCCCCGAAGTATCACGCGCTGACGCGGCCGCCGCGCGCGGAAGGTGAAGCCACCGGCCGGGCGATCGCGCTCGCCGAGATGGCGCGCGTCCCCATCTACATCGTCCATTTGTCTGCCGCCGACGCGCTCGACAAGGTCAAGCAGGCCCGCGACATGGGCCTGCCCGCCTACGCCGAGACGTGCCCGCAGTACCTGTTTCTCTCCTACGACAACTACGAGGAGCCCGGCTTCGAGGGCGCCAAGTACGTGATGTCGCCGCCGCTCCGTGAGAAGTGGCACCAGGACGTGCTGTGGAAGGGCCTGGCGAAGAACGATCTGCAGGTCATCTCGACCGACC
>JAIVJE010000357.1 GCA_020200195.1 Acidobacteriota bacterium
GCTAGTTCTTCCGCCTGGTCACCTGATCCCAGATGGCCGCGCTGCCGCCGCCAATCGCGGCCCCGATGAGCGCACCCTTCTTGCCACCCATCGCCGCGCCGACCCCGGCACCGACGCCTGCCGAAGACCCGATGATGATCGCGCTCTTCTTCACCGATCGAGTCCGCCTCACCGGGCGTTCGTCGTAGACGACCTGCCGGGTGCGCACCGGTCGCACGGTCGAGCGTGACGCCACGGGAACGATCTGCGTGTCACCCAGATCGTCGTAGACCACCTGCCGCGGCGCGGGCGCCACGCGGTATGCCGGCAGCGCAGTGTTGACCACCGGCTGCGCGACGATTCCGGACGCATAAGCGTCGGTCATCGCTGCTGCCGCGACGCACTCGACTTGCGAGACGGCCGCGCCGTTGACGACCGCCGGCCGGACGAGCGCCCTCTGATGCGGCTCGCAGCTGACCAGGACCGGGGCTCCCGGCTGGTTCGCCGCCAGCATTTGCGCGTTGTTGCCCGCGCCGAGGTCACGCGTCGCGCCACACCCCACCGTAACGAGAAGGGCGCCTGCGCCGAGTGCTCCCGCGAGTGCGGCGCCCCACCGCGACTTCATGTCGTTGGCTCTCATCCTTCACCTCCGCTATGCGCTACGCCGGAGAGGAGTCCAAGGCGGATGCCAGCCCGCGGGTCAAAAAACCGCCTGATTCAGGCCTGTTTTGCGGCTACGACAGAAAATGGCAAGATTCCGTGTCCCCTGCGGGGGTCAGCCATTAACGAAGCAGGACATTGAGTTCGTCAGGTTCGTCAGGTTCGTTAGGTTCGACAGGTACAGTGGTCTGTCGGGATCGACGTGGTCGACCTCGACGAACCGAACGAACCTTCGAACTTGCCGAACCCATCGAACCTGACGAACCCAACGAACCCAAAGCCCCCATGAGCCGCATTCTTGTCGTCGAGGACGATACCGACATCGCCGACCTCATCGCGCATTACCTCGCCAAGAGCGGGCATCACGTGCATCGGTTGACGTCCGGCAGCGCCGTCATGCCCCGCCTCCGCGCGGAACCGGCCGATCTGGTGATCCTCGATCTGATGCTACCGGGTCTGAACGGGCTCCTGGTGTGTCAGGCGATTCGTGGCGATGCGGCCACGGCGCGCATTCCGATCATCATGCTGACCGCGCGCGGGGAGGAGGCCGACCGCGTCTCTGGTCTCGAGCTGGGGGCCGACGATTACGTGACCAAACCGTTCAGCCCGAAGGAGCTCGCAGCGCGCGTTGCGGCGCTGCTGCGGCGCGTGGACCGTGGCGCCCCGGCAGGCGGCATCGTCGAGTACGGTCCAATCGCCATAGACGCCGATCGCCATACCGTCACCGTCGGTGGGCGGGACGTGCGGCTCACCGCCAAGGAGTTTTTGCTGCTGCAGTACCTCGTCCAACATCGCGGCCGCGTCCTGTCGCGCGACCTGCTTCTGAGCGATGTATGGGGATACCAATACACGGGCGGCACGCGGACCGTCGACGTGCACATCCGGCGGCTGCGGGAGAAGCTGCCTATGCTGTCTGATGCGATCGAGACCATCAAGCAGTTCGGCTACAAGCTGGCGGACCGGTGACGTTTCGAACACGCCTATTCCTCACCTCCCTGATTGCTACTGCCTTGACACTCGGGGTCGTGACGACCACGGTGTCCTACTCGTTGCGCCGAACGGTCAGCGAGCGCGTCGAGCGTTCGCTCGTCAATGAAGCGCGGCTGGCCGCGGAAACGCTCTCGCATCGCAGGGCGGCCATGCGAACGGAGCTCGACGCGGAAGCCGATGCGCTCGGACGGCTCGTCGCAGCGCGCGTCACGTTTGTGGCGCCAGACGGCACGGTGGTCGGTGATTCTGAGCTCGGCACCAGCGAGCTCGCCTCGGTGGAGAACCACGCGAACCGGCCGGAAATCCAGGCAGCGCGGCGCGAAGGACTCGGCATCGCCCGCCGCTACAGCACGACGGTGCGTACCGACATGTTGTACGTCGCGGTGCCGGTCACGAACCCCGACGCACCGGATCTCGCGGAGGTTCGTCTCGCATTGCCGCTGACCGAGGTGCGCGATCAGGTGGCGGCCGTGCGGCGGCTCGCGATGATCGCCGGCGCCGTCGGCCTGGCCGCAGCACTGGCGCTGTCCTGGGGTGTCTCGGCGCTCCTCAGCCGGCGCGTGCGTGCGATCGCAGCCGTCGCGGAACGCTACTCCGCTGGCGATCTGTCGCGCCCAGCGCGCGACTACGGCAACGACGAGATCGGTACCGTCGCTCGGGTACTAGACGAATCAATTCGTGAGATAGGGCGGAGAGCCGACGAGCTGTCAGCGGATCGCGCACGCATGGAGGCGATCCTCGGCGGGATGATAGAAGCCGTCCTCGTCGTCAACGGCCAGGGGCGGCTTCAACTCGCGAACGCAGCGGCCCGCCGTATGCTGCGGCTGCAGGACTCCGGAGAAGGCCGCCACTATCTGGAGGTCGTGCGTCATCCCGACATCGCCCGTCAGATCGGAGCCGCGCTCGCTGGCACTCCCACCGACGCGATCGAGCTGACCCTCCAGCCGGACTTCATCATCGTCGCGCGCAGCGCGCCGGTGACCTTGCCGGGGTCGACCGGCGCCGTACTCGTCATCCACGACATCACGGACCTGAGGCGTGCGGACCGCATCCGGCGCGACTTCGTCGCGAACGTCTCACACGAGCTGCGCACACCGCTGACCGCGGTCCGAGGATATGTCGAGGCGCTGCTCGACGGCGACGCGGATCCCGCCGAAGCGAAGCGGTTCCTGGAAATCGTCGCCCGCCACACGCTCCGGATGGAGCGCCTCGTGCGCGATCTTCTGCGGCTCGCCCGCCTCGATGCCGGCCAGGAGCTCGTAGAGAATGTACGCTGCGCCGTGGACGCATTGTTCGCAGGAGTCGAGACCGAGCTGGCGGACGCCCTCGAGGCGCGCGGCCAAACTGTGGAACGCCGGATTGACGAGGCGGCGACCAGCGTCACCGGCGATCCCGCCAAGCTGCACGACGCGTTCCGCAATCTGCTCGAGAACGCGATCAACTACGCGCCGGAAGGCAGCCACATCGTCATGGGCTCCACGCGCGCTGGGTCGCGCATCCTCCTGACTGTGGCGGATCAGGGTCCGGGGATCCCCGCCGCCGACCTCCCGCGCGTCTTCGAGCGGTTCTACCGTGCCGACAAGGCGCGGGCGCGCGCGGCGCGCGACCCCGGAGGCACGGGGCTCGGGCTTGCGATCGTCAAGCATTTGATCGAGCTGCACGGCGGACGGGTGACGGCGGCCAACCGCCGGGAGGGCGGAGCGATTCTGACGGTGGATTTGCCCGCCGACTAGCGGCCCACTACGGTGCGATGGTCACCGCCGTCACCCAGTACACCGCCGCCGCGATGAAGGCGGCTGCCGGAATCGTCAGCACCCATGCCCAGATGATCCGACCGGCGATACCCCAGCGCACCGCCGACAGCCGCTTGATCGAGCCCACGCCGATGATCGCGCCGGTGATCGTGTGCGTGGTGCTCACGGGAATGCCCAGGTTCGTCGCAACGAACAGCGAGATAGCGCCCGCTGTTTCCGCCGCAAAGCCGCCGACGGGCTGCAGCTTGGTGATCTTCGATCCCATCGTGTGGATAATCCGCCACCCGCCAGTCAGCGTCCCCAGCGCGATGGCGGCATGCGCAGCCATGATTACCCAGAACGGGATCGGCAGCTTGCCGTCGACCAGTTGGAGATACCCCCCCGCCACCATTGCGCCGGCGATAATGCCCATCGTCTTCTGGGCGTCGTTACCACCGTGGCCCAGGCTGTACGCGGCAGCAGAGACGAGCTGGAGGCGCCGGAACCACCGGTCCACCCGGCCCGGCGAGAAGTCTTTGAAGATCCAGAGCAGCGCGACCATCAGCACAAAGGCGATCGACATCCCGATGAGCGGCGCCAGCACGATGAAGATGAGCGTCTTGGTCCAACCCGACACGATGATCGCGCCCAGACCCGCCTTGGTGACCGCCGCACCGGCATAGCCACCGATAAGTGCGTGCGACGAGCTGGTCGGCAGCCCGTAATACCACGTGATCAGATCCCAGACGATCGCACCGACCAGCCCGGCAAAGATGACCGAGAACGTGACGATGCTGATGTCCACGAGACCGGACCCGACCGTCTTCGCCACGGCCGTTCCGAACGTGAAGGCGGCGATGAAGTTGAAGAACGCGGCCCAGACCACCGCCCTTCCAGGCGAGAGGACGCGGGTCGAGACGACGGTCGCAATCGAGTTGGCGGCGTCGTGGAAGCCGTTGATGTAATCGAAGATCAGCGCGACGATGATCAGCCCGACGACAGCAACGAAATTCGCGTCCATCCGGCGATCAGGCGTGCTTGACGACGACGCCTTCGAGCACATTGGCGACGTCCTCGCAGCGGTCCGTGGCGTCCTCGAGGAAGTCGAGAATCTCCTTCCACTTGATGATGGCGACCGGGTCGCGTTCTTCCTCGAACAGGCGCCGCACGGCGGCCTGATGCGCGCGGTCCGCCTCGTTCTCCAGACGATTGATCTCGACGGCGCACTGCGCGACCCCGTCTCGTCCCCCCAGAGCTTTCATCGCACAGACAACCTGCTCGGCCGACAACCCGATGATGCGGGCCAGCTCGCGCGCGTCGGGCCGCACACGGTCGATCTGATACAGCCTGATGATCGCCGCCGAGTCATCGATGGCGTCCATGACGTCGTCCAGCGACCGGGCCAGCGCGTGGATGTCTTCCCGGTCGATCGGCGTGACAAAGGTGCGATGCAGCCGCTGGATGATCTCGTGGGTCAGGAAGTCGCACTTGTGCTCGACCTCCTTGATTTCGTCCGCCTTGTCCCAGATCGGCTTGTCGGGTTTGAGCATGTCCTCCAGGATCCCGGCGCCGCGCCGGATCTGGTCGGCAAGCGCCACGAAATCGTCATAGAATCGCTCTTCGCGCGGTATCAGTCTGAAGGCCACTCAAATCCTCCCGGGCGGGAATCTTAGCAGATCCTGCTCAGACTTCACCGGTCCGTCGCATTCTAGTTACAGTGCGGTTACGAGATCGAGCGGAGTGGATGACGCGACGGCAGCGGCGGCGGGCGGCTTCCGCGACACGCCGAATCAGCGGCTTGCGATTTCGCACGTGTCGCCGGTACGTCGCGCGCTCGAGCTGGCGGCCATGCCGCTGGTCCATCGCGACGGTGCAACGCTGCGCATCGGCGACGTCGTCGAGGGCTCTCCCCCGCCGATCGGAGACTGTCCAAGCCGCCAAGGAGCTGATGGCCGTCCCTGGCGTCCAGACTTTCGGCGCACACCTGGAGCGAGCGGAGGCAGCCGACGAGGTCGTCGGCGCCAAACTTTACGGAGCTGTGGATCAGCCTCGACCGAAACGTCGACGCGACAGTCGCCCGGGTCAAGGGCATCGTTGACGGGTATCCGGGTTTGTACCGGGACCTCCTCACCTATCTGCGTGAGCGCATCAAAGAGGTGCTGACCGGGGCCGCGGCAACGGTCGTCGTTCGGATCTTTGGCCCGGATCTCGACGGTCTCAACGTGCGGGCCGTGCGTGTGGCGGCTGCTATCAACGGTATTCGCGGTGTCGCGGATCTCAAGGTACAGCCGCAGGTACTGGTCCCTCAACTCTCCGTCCGTTTCGCACCCGAACGCGCTCAACTCGTCGGCGTTTCGCCGGGTAACGTGCGCCGCGCGGCGACAACGCTCGTGCAGGGCATGAAAGTCGGGGAGGTGTACGAGGACCAGAAAGTGTTCGACGTCGTTGTCAGGAGCGCGCCCGGCGTCCGGGACAACATCGAGGCGGTGCGGCGACTGCCGATCCAGACGCCGGGAGGCGGCATCGTGCCACTCAGCGCCACCTCGGAGGTTGCCATCACCGCGACGCCGAACGAGATCACGCGCGAGGGCGGGTCGCGGCGCCTCGACGTAACGTGTAACGTCCGGGGCCGCGATCTGGGCGGGGTCGCGACGGACATCCGGACTGCGCTCGCCGGATTGCAGTTCGCTCCGGAATATCACGCTGAGCTGCTTGGCGAGTACGCCGCGCGGGAGGAGTCACGTCAGCGGCTGCTGACCCTCGGAGCGTTCGCGCTGATCGGCATCTTCCTGCTGCTGTATGAGGATTTCGCATCCCCCAGGCTCGCGGCGCTCGTGTTCGTCACACTCCCGTTCGCGCTGGTGGGAGGCGTGGTTGCCGCGCTCCTGACGGGGGGCGTGCTGTCGCTCGGCTCGCTGGTCGGCTTCGTGACCGTCCTCGGCATTGCCGCGCGCAACGGCATCATGCTGATCAGCCACTACAAGCATCTCGAGGAAGTCGAAAACGTCGCGTTCAGCCGGGAGCTGATCCTGCGCGGCGCGGAAGAGCGGCTTGCACCCATTCTCATCACCGCGCTCGTGACGGCGCTCGCGCTGCTGCCGGTCGTCCTGTCGCCTGGACGCGCCGGCCATGAGATCGAGCATCCTATGGCCGTCGTGATTCTCGGCGGATTGGTGACATCCACGGCGCTCAACCTGCTTCTGTTACCGGCCCTGTACGAGCGCTGGGGCCGGCCGGCCTCTGCCAGCGGACATTCAACGCGGACGTAACTCACGTCGTTTCACAATCACACGCCGTGGGGACGCGGGCGCTGAAGTTGCGCAGCCGGATTTAACACCCCCGTAACAAAGCTGTGACCGACGTGAAATGTCGCTCTCCTAAGCTGGACGCCATGACACAGCACCGGAACACCGTGGGCAGTTTCCTGCGCTCAGCCCTGTTCCTGACGGCGGTTGCGCCCGCACACGCCCAGGTGACGCCTGCCGCGGGGCACACGCCCCAGGACGATACGCCGTCCATCCGCGTCGGCGCGACGATCTTCGCCGACTACACCTTCACCCAGAAGCCGGAGATCCGGGACGCAGATGGCAACGCCGTCAAGCTGAACGCGTTCAACGTCGGCCGAGCCTACATCAACGTCACCGGCAACATCTCGCACCTGATCGCGTTCCGCATCACGCCGGATATCTCGCGGGAGACCGGCACCGGCAGTTCCCTGAGCGGCAGCTACACGTTCCGGCTGAAATATGCCTACGCACAGTTCAACCTGGACGACTGGATGAATCGCGGATCGTGGGTCCGCCTCGGGATGCAGCAGACACCGTGGGTCGACTTCGAGGAAACCGTCTATCGCTATCGCTTTCAGGGCCCGATCTTCGCCGACCGCGAGGGTTTCCTCTCCTCCTCCGATGTCGGCGCATCTTTCCGCTACAACCTGCCGGGCAATTACGGCGACATCCATGGCGGCATCTACAACGGGGAGACATACACGCGCGCCGAAGCCAACGATCAGAAGGCGTTCATGGTTCGCGCGAGCGTGCGGCCGATGCGCATGCACCCGGTGCTCCGGGGAATCCGGCTGACGGGGTTCTACGATCACGACGCGTACGTGAAGCATGCCGAACGGCGGCGCGCCATCGGCGCAGTGACTTTCGAACATAGGTACATCAACGCCGCGGCCAGCTACCTGTCGGTCACCGACCAGCTGCGCGCCACGGCTGCGAAAGTCGATGGACACGGCTTCTCCGTCTGGGCGACTCTCAAGGCGACCAACGGCTGGGAAGGGTTGTTCCGCTACGACCAGCTCGAACCGAACTCGGACCTCGACGGAACGCGGAAGCGCACGATAGCCGGGATCGCGTACTGGTTCCCCCATCAAGGCACCGTGTCGACGGCGCTGCTCTTCGACATGGAACAGGTGAACTTTGACGACTTCGCGCCGGCGCAGCCCACTCAGCGGCGCTTCACCCTCCACGCGCTGGTGAATTTTTGATGGTGATCCGGGACGTGCCCACGGATCTCGAGACAGCAACGCTGGAGGAGCAAACATGAGGACGTGGACGAAGGCGGCGGCCGTCGTGATCGTCGCGATGACGGCAGGCGCGGGTCTCGCAGCCCAGCGAGTGCAGATCACCGGCGCGGGGGCGACCTTCCCGAACCCGATCTACTCGAAGTGGTTCTCGGAGTACAACAAGCTGCACCCGAACGTGGAGATCAATTACCAGTCACAAGGCTCAGGCGCCGGTATCCGTCAGCTCACGTCGCGCACCGTGTTCTTCGGCGCGACCGACGGACCCATGACGCCGGAGCAGATGCAGGCAGCGCCCGGGAAGATCCTGCACCTGCCAACGGTGCTCGGTGCGGTGGTGCCCGTGTATAACCTCCCCGGTGTCTCTCAGGAGCTCAAGTTCAACGGACAGGTCCTCGCCGACATCATCCTGGGCAAGGTTACGAAGTGGAACGATCCGGCACTCGCGGCGCTGAACTCCGGGACGACGGCGAAAATCATGGTCGATTTCATGAAGTGGGCGCTCACCGACGGACAGAAGTTTGCCCGCGATCTGGGATACGCGCCGCTGCCAAAGCCGATCATCGACATGGAAATGGCGGCGCTGCAGAGAATCAAGGTTCAATAAGCGCACATGTCAAGCACACGGGAGAGACTCATGAGACAGCTGGGTTTGGGTGTCGCGCTGTTGGCCGCGGTGACTGCTGCGGCATGTTCCGGATCCAGTCAGCCGCCGGCCTCACAGTCGTCCGGTGCCGCGGGCAGCGCACGCGGCGCGGCACAGATAACGGGCGCCGGAGCAACCTTTCCGAATCCGTTGTACTCGAAATGGTTCTCGGACTACAACAAGCTGCACCCCAACGTGGAAATCAACTATCAGTCGCAGGGGTCCGGCGCCGGCATCCGACAGCTGATCAGCCGCACGGTGTTTTTCGGCGCCACCGACGGCCCGATGACGGATGAACAGTTGAAGGCAGCCTCCGACAGGATCCTGCACTTCCCAACCGTGCTCGGCGCGGTCGTGCCGGTCTACAACCTACCGAACTTCTCGGGTGAAATGAAGGTGAGCGGGCCGGTGCTGGCGGAGATCATCCTGGGCAACATCAAGAAATGGAACGATCCGGCACTCGCCAAGCTCAATCCCGGTGTCACCCTGCCCGCGACCGACATTACGGTCGTCCACCGATCGGATGGCTCGGGCACGACGTTTATCTGGGTCGACTATCTGTCCAAGGTATCGCCGGCATTCAAGAGCAAGGTCGGCGTGGACACCTCGGTCAGCTGGCCCGTCGGGGTGGGCGGCAAAGGCAACGAGGGTGTCGCGGGCCTGGTGCGGCAAACGCCGGGCGCGCTCGGCTACGTCGAGTCGATCTATGCCCAGCAGAACAAGATTGCTTACGCGGCCGTGGAGAACAGCGCGGGTGCATTCGTCAAGGCATCGGTTGATTCGGTCACGGCCGCCGCGGCCGGGGCCGCCGCGCAGCTGCCGGACGACTTCCGAGTCTCCATCACGAACGCGCCGGGCGCCGATGCCTATCCGATTGCCTCGTTCACCTGGATCCTCTTGTATGAAAATCCGGAGAACAAGGCGCACGCGACGGTCATGGTCGATTTCCTCAAATGGGCGCTTACCGATGGTCAGGCGTCTGCGCGGGAGCTCGGCTATGCGGCGCTGCCTCGGGCTGTGGTGGACAAGGAAATGATCGCACTCCAGAAGATCAGGCTGCAGTAGATGGCGCTCCCGTTCGTGAAAGGCCGGTCGGACGAGCTGATTTTCCGCGGAGGCACCGGTGTGTTCGCGGTGGTGCTCATCGCGCTCGTCGCCGCAATCGGCGTCGAGCTGTACCGCCAGTCGCTGCTGTCGATCCGCGAGTTCGGCTGGCAGTTCTGGCTGACGGACACCTGGGATCCCGTCGCCGGCCAGTTCGGGGCGCGGCCCTTCATCTGGGGCACACTCTACTCGTCGATTCTGGCGCTCATCATCGCCACGCCGATTGCGCTCGGCATCGCAATCTATATCTCAGAGTTGGCGCCCGTCAGGCTGCGGCGGCCACTCGTGTTCCTGACGGAGTTGCTCGCGGCCATTCCGTCGATCGTCTACGGGCTCTGGGGCATCTTCGTCCTCGTCCCCATCGTGCGCCAATTCGAGATCGCCACTCCCGAATGGCTCAAGGGCGTTCCGCTGTTCACCGGTCCGCCGCTTGGCGTCGGGATGCTTGCCGCCGCCCTCATTCTCTCGATCATGGTCATCCCCTTCACCTCGTCGGTGGCGCGCGAGGTCCTGAAGGCGGTGCCGCAAGCGCAGCGCGAGGGGGCGTACGCCTTGGGGGCAACCCCGTGGGAGGCGATCCGCATGGCGCTCTTCTACGCGCGCACGGGGATCATCGGCGCGGTGATGCTCGGATTTGGGCGAGCGTTGGGCGAGACGATGGCCGTTACGATGGTGATTGGGAACAACCCGCAGATCACCTGGTCGCTGTACGCACCGCAGTACACGATGTCGGCGGTATTGGCCAATGAGTTCGCGGAAGCCGCGGGCGATCTGTACCTCCACGCGCTGGTGGAGATGGGGCTGGTGCTATTCGTCATCACATTGATCATCAACGTCATTTCGCGGTCGTTCATCTGGTCGATGGCGCGTCAGAAGCAGTCGCGACTCGTCAAGACTGCGGCAATCAAGGCGGCGGCATGACGCGCGACCGCTGGCGCCGTGGACTCTCCCACACAATTGTCGCCCTGTGCGCCGCGGCGGTGCTGCTCGCGCTGATCCCCCTCGCGCTGGTCCTGTTCTACGTGGTCTCTCAGGGCATTACGTCTTTGAATCTGGCGTTTTTCACGAACATGCCGGCGCCGGTCGGGGAGCCGGGCGGCGGCATGGGCAACGCGATCGTGGGCTCACTGGTCGTCACGGGCCTGGGGGCGGTGTTCGCCATCCCCATCGGTATCATGAGCGGTATTTACGCCGCCGAGTATGCGGGGACACGGCTCGCATCGGCGGTGCGCTTTGCCGCCGACACGTTGAACGGCGTCCCGTCCATCGTGATCGGCCTCTTCATCTATGGGATTGCCGTGCTGCCGTTCGGGCAGTTCTCCGCGCTGGCGGGTGGGCTGGCGCTCGGCGTGATGATGATCCCGCTCATCATGCGCACGACCGAGGAA
>JAIVJE010000067.1 GCA_020200195.1 Acidobacteriota bacterium
CGTGCAGGTGCGAGAGGCCGGACACCGGCAGATACGCGAGGTTTGCCGCGAAGTCGCCCTCTTCTTCCCCGGGAAACCCGGCAATCATGTCGGAGCCGATCGACGCGTGGGGGATCTGTTCGAGGATGTCGTCGACCAGCGCGCGGTACGCGGCGAGGGTGTAGTCGCGTCGCATCGCTGTGAGGACGCGGTCGCTGGCGTGCTGCAGCGGCAGATGGAAGTGCGGCGCGAAGCGGCGACCGCTGTCGGCCATCACACTGACCACCGCTGGAGTGCAGTCCATGGGCTCGAGTGAGCTGACGCGGAACAGCACGTCCGCCCGGGACGCCGCGAGCGCCTGGAGCAGCTCGAGAAGCGATGTGCGCGGCGCGAGATCGCGGCCGTAGGCACCCAGGTGAACGCCGGCAAGCGCGATCTCACGGTAGCCCGCCGACGCGATCCGTTCGACTTCCGCCACGACGGCCGCGACGGGCACGCTCCGACCGCTGCCGCGCGTCGACGGAATGATGCAATACGCGCACGCCTGCTCGCAGCCCGTTTGAACGCGCAAGGTGAACGCGGTGCGGCCCGCCACGCCCGGCTCGATCCCGGCCCCGCACGGGCCATCCCCCGCCCCGAACCGTTCAGCCGTCGTCGCGTCCTGCAGCGACGTCACGAGATCGTCTATTCGATCGAGCAGGCGATCCTTGTCTGCGTTTCTGACGACACGGAGGACGCCTGGAAGCGCTTGGACTTCGTCAGGTCGCCGGGTGGCGTAGCATCCAGTGACGATGACGCGCGCTGAGGGATTCTCGCGAGCGATCCGCCTGACTGTTTGACGTGCCCCCTGATCAGCCGTCGCCGTCACCGAGCAAGTATTGACGATGACGAGGTCAGCCTTGCCAGACGGGACCTCAACCGCCCCGCGGTCGCGCAGATGCTCCTCCAGCCGTAGCGAGTCCGCCTGGTTCACGCGACAGCCGAAGGTCACAATCGAGTAGCGCACGTTACGTCTCGAGTCGGGCAGCCGCCTGCTCCACGCGCTCCGCAAGTTTTCGCTTGTACGCATCGAGCCGCGGTGCGATTGCCGGATCGCCGAGCGCAAGTATCTGCGCCGCGAGCACGCCGGCGTTCGTCGCGCCCGGCTTACCAATGGACACCGTCGCCACCGGGACTCCGGGCGGCATCTGGACGGTTGACAACAAGGCGTCGAGTCCTTTCAAGGCAGAGGAATCGATGGGGACGCCGATCACCGGTGCTGAGGTGTGCGCGGCCACGACGCCGGCCAGATGCGCGGCAGCGCCGGCGCCGACGATGAACACTCTGACGCCCCGCGCGGGCGCCTCACCGACCAACCGCATCACCCGATCCGGCGACCGGTGGGCCGACGCGACGGTCATTTCGCAGGGAATCTCGAGCTCCCGCAGGATGTCGACGGCGCCTTGCATGATGGGGGCGTCGGAATCCGAGCCCATGAGGATCAAGACGGAGATCTTACGCATGCTTTGGCTCCGATGTCGCGACGATAGTGCATTCCCGGGAACGTGATCTTCGAGACGCCCTCGTACGCCCTTGCTACGGCATCTTCATACGTGGCGCCCCGGCCGACAACGGTCAGCACACGGCCTCCCGCCGTCAAGGTCAGTTCCGCGCCCGGCACGTGCTCATTCGCCGTGGCTGCGTGGAACACGAGCACATCACGTACGCACGCCGCGTCGTCCAGCCCGGTTATCGGCAATCGAATCGGTCCCGATTGCGGATAGCCCTGCGACGCCAGCACCACGCCCACGTGTCGCTCGGAGCGCATCTTGAGCGGCGCGGCATCGAGCGCGCCGCCGGCCGCGGCGGCAAGCCGGGGCGCCAGGTCGTCGGCAATCATTGGAATGACGACCTGTGCCTCCGGATCGCCGAAGCGCACGTTGAACTCGATCACCCTGGGGCCGTCGTACGTCAACATCAACCCCACATATAAGAACCCACGATACTCGCGTCCCTCTGCGCGAAGACCCGTCACGACTGGCTCGACAATCTCACGCATGACACGCGACTCGAGTCCTTCGTCAATCAGCGGACTCGGCGCGAACGCGCCCATACCGCCGGTGTTCGGACCTTTGTCATCGTCGAACACTCGCTTGTGATCTTGCGCGGTGGCGAGTGGTACGGCACGCTGTCCGTCAGAGATCGCGAAGAATGAGACCTCGGGTCCCGACAGACATTCTTCGAACACCACGCGCGCGCCAGCATCGCCGAACTGACGATCGTCCATTGCGGCGCGGACGGCTGCCTCAGCCTCGTGCCGGTCGGCGGCAACGACCACGCCCTTCCCCGCCGCGATGCCGTCCGCTTTCACGACGAGCGGAAACCCAAGCTCGCCACGTGCGATCACCGCCATCGCCTCAGTGGTCGTCTCGCACGTGCGATAGTGCGCGGTTGGAATGCCGTGACGCGACATGAATGTCTTTGCGAACACTTTGCTGCACTCGAGCTGAGCTGCGGCGCGAGTGGGTCCGAACACCATCCGGCTCTTCGATGCGAACAGATCGGCGATGCCGCGATCGAGAGGCAGTTCAGGTCCGACGACGGTGAGATCTATTTGTTCCCGCTCGGCGAGCGCGAGCATCGACGCGGGGTCGGCGACGTCTGCAGGTACGCAGCGGACAATCCGCGCGATGCCCGCGTTGCCCGGGGCGCACAGCACTTCGGTCACGCCGCGCTCGGCGGCGAACTTCCAGGCAAGCGCGTGTTCGCGGCCACCGCCGCCCACCACCAGGACCTTCATGGTGCAGTCGGCAAACTCAACAGTATCAAGCGTTTAAAGGATACGGCGTGACGGGCATGAGCGAAGGCGGGTTTGAGCGGCGCAGAGGTCGTTTTGTTGCCGGAAATCCGTCGTTTACCTGTGATAGCCTAGCATATTCCGTCGGACTCTACGGGCCTCGCAGAGGACACCGCGGTGCTTTCCCGTCAAGCGGGTGCGCGCCGGAGTTGTTCGCACACGGTGGCCGCTAAGGGGGTGTTTTCAAGCTTGGCTGAAGTCAAGGTTCAGGAAGGCGAGTCGATCGAGAGCGCGCTCCGCCGATTCAAACGGAAGGTTCAGCAGGAAGATATCATCAAGGATATCAAGAAGCATTCGTTCTATTTGAAGCCGGGCGATCGGCGCCGCGCCAAGCAGGCGCTCGCACGCAAGCGTACGCGCAAGAAGCAGCGTCGCGAGACGGAATAGCTGACGGCGGGAGAGGTAGGGCACGATGGAGTTCCAGGACAAGGTGCTGAATTGCGTGGACTGCGGCGCGGAGTTCATCTGGACGGCGGGCGAGCAGCTCTTCTTTGCGGACAAGAACTTCAAGAACGAGCCGAAGCGGTGCAGAAGTTGTAAAGCGAAGCGCGCCTCCAGACCCACGGCCGGCGCCGCTGTGGCTCGCGAGCGCGTCGAAACCACGACCGACTGCTCGGCATGCGGCAAGGCCACCACGGTGCCCTTCCGTCCGACCCAGGGTCGCCCGGTGTTCTGCCGGGAATGTTTTCAGCAGCGCAAGTTCGCGGGGGCGGGGGGCGTTTAGCCCGGCGCGTTCGGCGGAGCCAAAAGGCCACGCCAACCGGCGTGGCCTTTCCTTTTGGACACGCGGATCTGCACGGCTTTCTCAACGGTACGCGAATTCAGCGCGGCTCTTTCTCTTATAACCGACACGGATTTCCCCGGACCACTCCAGTGGGTTCTGGCGTCTAAGCGAACATCCATGACTTCTCTTCTCCGTAGGACGGCGACACCCCTTTTTGTCGGAATCGTTACGGCGGCGGCGTGCTCTGGCGGCGCGGCCTCGCCTCCGGGCGCCGGAGCAGGTGGAGCTCCGCCGCCAGCCGCCGTGAAAATCGTGACGCTCGCGCCGAAACCGATCGAGCAGAGCGCCGAATTCATCGCGACGCTGCGATCCCTCAGATCGACAACGGTTCAGCCGGACGTCGAGGGTCTCGTGACGCGAATTCTCGTGAAGTCGGGCGACCGCGTACGTATCGGAACGCCGCTCGTCCAGATCGATCCCGACAAGCAGCAGGCCTCGGTACGGAGCACCGAGGCAGGCCGGGCGGGCACCGAGGCGGACGTGAGGTACTGGCGGGCTCAGGTCGAACGGCTCGAGTCGCTGGTCAGCGCCGGCGCCATCAGTACACAGGAGTTCGAGCAGGCGCAGAACTCGCTGAAGGCTGCCGAAGCGAAGCTGTCCGAGCTCGACGCGCAGGTTCGCGAGGGACGCGTGCAGCTCCAGTACTACCGGGTGGTGGCGCCGCAGGCTGGGGTCGTCGGCGATATCTCGATCCGGGCAGGGGACCGGGTCACGACCTCGACCGAGATCACGACGATCGACGACAACGAGTCGCTCGAGGCCTACATCGAGGTGCCGCTCGCGCGCGCGCCGGATCTGCGGCTGGGTCTGCCGGTGCAGCTGCTGGACAGCGACGGGAAGCCGGTTGCCACGAATCCGATTTCGTTCATCGCGCCACGTGTGGACAGCGCAACACAGTCGGTGCTCGTCAAGACGCTGTTGAAGGATGCCCCCCCCGCGTTACGCGTCCAGCAGTTCGTGAAGGCGCGCATCGTCTGGAAAACCACGCAGGGGTTGAGGGTTCCGGTCGTGGCCGTGTCCCGCATCAGTGGGCAGTACTTCTGCTTCGTGGCGGAAGCGCAAGGCCAGGGGCTGGTGGCAAAACAGCGCGCGGTGCAGGTTGGCGAGGTCCTCGGAGAGGATTATGTGATCGTGGGCGGGTTGAAGGCCGGCGAACGCGTCATCGTGACCGGAATCCAGAAACTCGGCGACGGCGCGCCCGTGAAAGCTGAATGACACCGCGATGGTCGTAGACACCTTCATCAGCCGACCGATCCTGGCATCGGTCTGTTCGCTCGTTCTGATTCTCGCAGGCGCGACGGCAATTCCGACGATGCCGGTGGCGCAGTATCCGGAGCTCGCGCCGCCCCAGGTCAGCGTGAGCGCGTTCTACACCGGTGCCAACGCCCAGGCGGTGGAAACAGCCGTCACGACGCCGCTCGAGCAGGCCATCAACGGCGTCGAGGGCATGCTCTACATCTCATCGTCGAGCACCAATGCCGGCGTCAGCCAGATCAACGTGACGTTCGACGTGACGCGCGATATCGACGTGGCCGCCGTCGATGTCCAGAACCGGGTCTCCCAGGCTCTCGGACGCCTTCCCGCGGAAGTGCGCTCAACCGGCGTCACCGTTCAGAAGCAGTCGACCGGCTTCGTGCTGGGCGCGGGCGTGTACAGCGAGGCAGGAACATATGACTCGCTGTTCATGAGCAACTACATCGACGTCTATGTGAAGGACGCGCTGAAGCGCGTGCCTGGCGTCGGCGAAGTCCTCATCTTCGGAGAGCGCAAGTACTCAATGCGCCTGTGGCTCGACCCCGGGAAGCTCGCCGCCCGCGGGCTGACTGCGCTCGACGTGGTGAACGCGCTGCGCGAGCAAAACGTTCAGGTCGCGGCGGGCAGTGTCGGGGACGCGCCGGCGCGCGAAGGCCAGACGTATCAAATCAGCGTCCGCGCCGCGGGGCGCCTGCGCGAGGTCCGCGAGTTCGAGAACATCATCGTGAAGGCGGGAGCGGCCGGCGGGCTCGTCCGGTTGAGCGACGTCGGACGGGCCGAGCTTGGCGCCGAGACGTACGCGTCTCAGTTGCGCTTCCAGGGCTTCGACGCGGTGGGCTTCGGCGTCATTCAGCTGCCGACAGCGAACGCGCTCGACGTCGAACGGCAGGTGAAAGCCGAGTTGGAACGGCTCGCGACGTCGTTCCCGCCAGGCATGAAATACCGGATTGCGTTCAACACGACCCAGGTCGTGGACGCCTCTATTCGGGAAGTCCTGATTACCCTCGCGGAGGCGATTGCGCTGGTCGTGCTCGTCATATTCGTCTTCCTTCAGAACTGGCGCACCACGCTGATCCCGACGATCACCATCC
>JAIVJE010000068.1 GCA_020200195.1 Acidobacteriota bacterium
CGTTGCGCCTCGACGAGCGCCATGCCAAGCCTGAGATTCGTGGCCGCATCAGCCGGCGCGAGCTTCAGTTCCTCGCGGAACTCTCGGATCGCCTCATCGAGCCGGACGACACCCTCGGACATGACGGCAATGGTGCCGAGATAGTAGTGCGCCCGCCGGACGCGTGAGTCCTTCTTCAGCGCCGTGGTCAGCGCCGCACGGGCGCGGTCGTACATCCGGAAGTCGCGGTAAGTGCGGCCGATGAGCACCCACGTCTGGGGGATCGGCCGCGCCGCAACCACGTCGCCAAAAAGCCGCTCGGCCGCGTCTACCTTTTTCAGGTGGAGGTATCCAGAGGCGAGCAGGAACGCGATCTCCGGATCGTCGGGCGCCGCGGCGCGAGCCTCTTCGAGCGTCTGCACCGCCTCCTCCGGCTGTCCGTTCGCGACGAGCGCCTGTGCCAGCAGGCGGCGTGCCTGCACGTCGCCGGGTGCGCGGCCGGCGAGCCTCGTCATAATCGCAGCCGCCTCCGCCGCCTCGCCAAGCTGTAGGTGCATCAACGCGAGGGAACGGAATGCCGCCTCTGCGTCTACCGCTGAGCGCGAAGCCTGGCGGAACGCGTCGCGCGCCTCGCGCCATCGGCCGGCGGCGACGTCGAGCCCCCCGGTCGCCATCCACGCCTCGAAGAGGACCGAGTGATAGCGGCTCTCAGCGATCTGCAACTCGCCGGCGCGGAGGCCCGCTTCGGCGGCGGCCAGTGCGCGATCGACTGGCGCGAGCGGATCCTTCGACGCCTGGCCGGCGGCACCGGCGGGCAGCAGGAACAGTGCCGCGAGGGAAAGCGCGATATGCCACAGGCGTGCCGCAGGCGGTCGGCAGACCGACATGACCGTAAGGAGGCAGCGAGATGGGGAGGTGATTACCATGCCGAGACCGGCTCGGATTGTACGCGATTATCGCGCGTCGTTGAGCCACGCGCGCACGCGGTCGAGGTCGCGCGCGTACCGAGGACGCGGCGCATGGGCTGCGAAGAACTCAAAGCAGACGCGGGCTGCGGGGGCGCGCCCGGAGCGCGCGAACGCAATGCCCAATGCGAGAATCCGGCCGTGCTCGCCCGGGTCGAGCGATGTGGCTGCCTTCCAGTGTTCGGACGCCCGATCGGCGTGGCCGTCTTCGAGCGCCATCACGCCCAGCGAGCTGTGGGCCCGCGCCAGATTCGGACTCAGCCTCAGCGCTTGCTCGAATGCGCCGCGGGCAGCCGCCCGATTCCCGCCGGTGAGCTGGACTGTGCCAATGTGGACGAGCAGCATCGCGTCCGACGGATCGCGGTCACGGGCTCGGGTCAGTATCGCCAGCGCCTCGTCGATTCGATTCAGCCGCGCGAGCGCAAGGGCACGCGCAGTGAGAATATCGACATCGCCGTGCGGCTGTCGCGCCGCGGACTCCAGCAGGTCTGCGGCTTCGTGCGCGCGCCCGGCCTCGGTAAGGTAGGCCCCGAGCAGCGCGAGCGGCTCCGAGTCGCCGGCGCTGAGCGCGACGGCGCGACGCATCGCGTCGACGGCCGGGTTCAGATTACCCGCCTCTCGTTCGAGATGTGCTAGCTGCATCCATGAGAGCGCCATTGAGGGACGGTTTCGCACCAGCTCGCGGCAGCGGGCGAGTGCGCCGGGAATATCGCCGGCGAGATATCGGTCGAGGATCTCCTGAAGGATCGCGTCGAGTCCAATCAACCGCTTGGGATCATCTTCCTCGCTGTAGCGCTCAGCCGGCTTCCCACCGCTTCCCGTCGCGTAGCCGAGGCTGCGCAGGCGTTCCCGCGCTTCGGCAGATTCCTTGGCCGCGTGGACAGGCTCGGACGAACGGAGCTCGTCGAGCTGCGCGCGCAGGGCTGCGACTCGGCTCGTATCTGACGCCGCGAGGTTCCGTTGCTCGTGCGGATCGGCGCGGAGATCATAAAGCTCGGGAATGGGCAGTTCGATGTACTTGAACCCTCCGCGGATGACGCCAAAGAGCGGCGCCCAGCCACGGTTGAGCGATCCCGACAGCGCCTCGAAGTACACCAGTGACGAATCCCCATCGGTCTGGGCGCCGGCCATCGCCGGAAGCAGGCTGCGCCCGGCGAGTCCGCCAGGAATCGGCAGCGCGAGCGCGTCGAGCACGGTAGGCAGCAGATCGACGTGCCGAGCGGGCGCGTCGACGATTCGCGGGCGCAAGATTCGAGGTTGATGGATGACGAGGGGAACCTTCAGCGCCGGCTCGTACGCGAAGACGCCGTGGGTCGCTTCTCCGTGTTCCCCGAGCGACTCGCCGTGATCCGACGTCACGACGACAAGCGTGCGGCCGCCCGCACCCCCCTCCACGATCGGCGCGAGCAGTGGGGCGAGCGCCGCATCAGCGGACGCCACTTCCCCAAGGTACGGATCGCCTGGCCAGCGCGAGGCGAACGGCTTCGACGGTCGATAGGGAAAGTGCGGCTCGTACAGATGAACCCAGCAGAACCATGGCCCACCATCAGAGCAGCCGGCCTGTCAGGATGTTGGCATGTGAGGGGAGCGTGACGACGTTGTGCGCGTAGGCGTGCGTAAACCGTACGCCCCCTTCGGCAAGGCGATCGATCCAAGGAGTTGGAGCGCCAGCGCGTCCGTAGGCCCCAACCGCATCGGCGCGGAGGGTGTCGATGGTGATGAGAAGAACGTTGAGGCCCGCTTCGCGGCGGACGGTCGGTCGTGACCGCCACCACCAGCCGGCTGCGGCTACGACGGTGAGCGTTACGATCGCGCCGGCGACGCGCACGCGGCGCGAGTTCGCGCTTGACAAGATGATCGTGCGACGGATAATACCATCGTCTTTTTTGTGTCGCTGCTCAGGGCGACGCCTTCCGAAGGGACTCTGCATCATGCGACCGCAGTGCTTGTTCCTCAGCGGGTTTTTGATCTGTGTGAGTGCCGCTCCCGCTTTCGCTCAGCGCTCCAACGCTACCATCCGCGGCACAGTCCGAGACACCACAGAGGCGGTTCTGCCGGGAGTCACGATCACCGCTACGAACGAGGACACGGGTCTGACGCGTGCGACGGTGTCCAACGCTTCCGGCACGTACTCGCTCGCGGAGCTCCCCATCGGCCGCTATCGTGTCGGCGCCGAGCTGACCGGATTCAAGGCGGCGAGCCGCACGGCTGTCATGCTCCGTGTAGCCGACGAATTCGCGATCGACTTTGTGCTGCAGCCGGGTGACATCTCGGAGATCATCAGCGTCGAGGCGTCGTCGACACCTGTCAAGGTGCTCGGTGGCGACGTCTCAGGCGTCATCACCGGCGAGCAGGTGCGGCTGTTGCCACTCAATGGCCGCAACTTCCTGCAGCTGGCGACGCTGATGCCCGGCGTCAGCGCTCCCGACTTCCTGAACGTGAAGGACAAGGGGCTGCTCGGCGGGTCCGATCTCTCCGTAAGCGGCAGCGACGTCACGGCCAATCTATGGACGGTCGACGGGGCGAACAACAACGACGTCGGGTCGAACCGGACGATCCTGGTCTATCCCTCGCTCGAGGCGATCGAGGAGTTCAAGATCCTCCGCAACAGCTACGGGCCGGAGTTCGGTGGCGCCGGCGGCGGTCAGATCAACATCGTCACGCGCGGCGGCACCAACGAATTCCGCGGCTCGGCCTTTTACTCCGGCCGCGACGATTCATTGAATGCGAAGAATTATTTTCTCGAGCAGGCCAATCAGCCAAAAGAGGAATTGAAGCGGAAGGACTTTGGCGGCTCCATTGGCGGGCGGATCACCCGCGACAAGATCCATTTCTTCGGCAATGCGGAGTGGAACCTGGAAGACCGTGGCACGGCGCGCACGGCGTTCGTGCCGACCGAGGCCGAACGGCGCGGCGATTTCAGCGGCGCACGTATCGCCGGTTGCAGTCTACCGATTCCACGCGATCCGCTCACCGGCGAGCCGTTTCCGGACAACCGTATCCCTGCGAATCGACTCAGCCCGGCGGGCAGTGCGTTCCTGAACCTGTATCCACTACCCAACGTGACCCCGACTGGCGGAAGCTGTAACAACTGGGTCACATCCGTGACGTCGCCGATCGATTATTCGCAGCTCAGCGGCCGAATCGACTGGACACTCAACAACCGCAGCCGTGTCATGGTGCGCTACACGCAGGACAGCTGGAAGAACGACGCCCCCAGTATTCAGTCGAATCTCTGGGGAGACGACCCGTTCCCGGCGGTGGACTCGAACTGGGATCAGCCAAGCAAGTCGTTCGTCGCATCGCTCACCCAGACATTCGGCGCGACCGGTACGAACACCCTGCAGTTCTCCTATTCAGCCAACAAAATCGACATCACGCGCGGCGGATTGAATGCGAGTCTGAACTCGGACATTACGACTGCGCTCCGGCCTCTTTTCGGGTTCGACAACAAGCAGTACGGCGCGGACATCGGACATCCGGTGTTCTGGGGCGGCGGGGGATACCAGTCGCTCTGGAACGAGGCGCCCTTCCTCAACAACCAGGACCTGTTCATCATCAAGGACGACTACACGAAGGTCTTCGGGAATCACTTGATGAAGGCCGGCGTGCTCGGCAGCGTGAACCGCAAGAACGAGGACACGATCGGCAATGGCTCGCAGCAGCATTCGGCGTTTTGGGGCGCCGGGGGGCTGCCCGGGTGGGGATCGAACACCGGCAACGTCCTCTCCGACTTCCTGCTGCGCGATATGACGTGGGGCTTCTCCGAGTCCTCGGCGGGGCGATCGGCGCAGCAGCGCTGGCGCGACGTTGAGATGTACGTCGCTGATTCGTGGAAGGTCTCGCCGAAGGTCACGTTCGACTACGGCGTCCGCTACTCCCTGTTTTTCAACCCGTACGCCGAGGATGACCGGATCACGAGCTTCGTGCCGTCATTGTTCAACCCGGCGCTTGGCAACGACCCGTGCAACGGCCTGATCGAGCCCCCGGGTTCCAACTGGTGTCAGGAGGCCGGGGCCCGCGGCGGCACGGACGGACCGAACAGGTCGCTCATGGAGCAGGATCTGAACAACATCGCCCCTCGTTTGGGCTTCGCCTGGGATCTGACCGGGGAAGGCAAGACGGCGATACGCGCCGGCCTCGGGCGTTTCTTCCTGCGCGAACGCCTCACACCATTGCTGAGCATCGCGGTCAACCCGCCCTTTGTGACGACGTTGAGCGGTATCCGGACGCTGGACTCGACGGTCGAGCCGTGCGCCGGCTGCTTCGGCACGAGCCTGGGGGCGCCGCAACGCGGACGCGAAGTCGATTTCAAGACGCCGAACAGCTGGCAGTGGAACGTCTCGATGCAGCACGAGGTGTTTCGCAACAGCACCATAGAGGTCGGCTACGTCGCCAACTACGGCTACGATCTGCTGAAGATTCATGTCGCGAATCAGGTGCTCAATGGCGACACGAACGCGAACGGCATCGACGATCGCCGGGAATACGTGATCACCACACCGGCTAACGCTACGCTGCGCCAGTTCGGTGTCTTCGGCAACAACAATATCGGCGCGTGGGATCACACCGGCAAGTCGACGTATCACTCGCTGCAAGCGCAGTTCATCAGCCGCTTTGGCCGGGGCTCGCACTTCCAGACGTCGTATACCCTCGCGCGATCGCGCGCGAACTTGGCGCTCACCGATAGCGGCCAGCTCGCCGCGAATACGACCCAGCTCGACAACCAGAACTTCGATCTCGACTGGGGCCGGCCCGAAACAGGGCGGACCCACATCTTCAATGCGTCGCTCATCTGGATGCTGCCCAGGTTTAACGATCGGTCGCGCGCGATGAGAGCCGCTCTTGGCGACTGGGAGATAGCGACCATCGTCGGTGCAGGAACGGGGCAGCCGCTCACGGTGTTCTCCGGAGGGCTATCTGCTGCAGCCGGCCAACCGGGCCTCAATGGCGGACCATCCGGCACCGGCTTCACCGACAACCAGCGGCCGAACCGCGTCTCCGGCGAGGAATGCCGGGCATCGGGCGGGCTCGACGAGCAGATCATCAACCCGAACGCGTACACGCTGACCGGGTTCAGGCTCGGCACCATCGGATCCGCGGAGCGCGGCGACTGTACCGGTCCTGGCTACTTCAATACCGACCTGGCGTTCTACAAGAACTTCCCGATAGGCGGCGACCGCGTGAAGCTGCAGTTCCGTTGGGACATCTTCAACGTGTTCAACAACACGAACTTCTTGTTTGCGGGTCTCAACACGACCATGAACGCGTCCGGCGTCGTGCTGAACGCGGCTCGGACGGAGATCGCCAGCGCGACGGTTCCGACGAGTTTCGGTCAGGCAACGAGAACGCGCGATCCGCGGCAGATGCAGTTCGGGTTCAAGCTCCTCTGGTAAGGCTTCCGGAAACGTCCTCTCGAGGGGCTGCGCGCCGACGGGCGCGCAGCCCTTTGTTTGTCCGGCTGGTCCGGCTAAAGCCGGACACTACGAGGGCCGACTCTCAGGTCCGGCTGGTCCGGCTAAAGCCGGACACTACGAGGGCCGACTCTCAGCGCTCGATGACGATGCGGATTGGTCCGAACGTGTCGGGGTGTTTGATGACGACCCATCCGCGGTCGATCGTCCAGCCTGACGCCTCCGACTCGAAGGCGCCCGGTGTGCGCCGGGGCAGCGCCTGATCGTTTCCGGCTACAACGCGCGCGGGCTCTCCCTCCCACGGCATCGAGATGATGAGGCTTCGCGCCGCCGGCCGGTAAGAACCCGACGGCGGAGCGATGTCGACGCTCTGCCGGGCTCTGTCGGCGGCAGCGATCGTGACCTGCCGCTCGGTTGATCCTCCCCGCGTGTAGTCCAGAGTTTCTCCATCATCCTCGTAGATCGTGGCGACCCGTTGCGGCCCGGGATAAATCTTCAGATGGAGCGGCCGCCCCGGCATTTCACCCGTATGTTGAACCACGGGCTGGGTGAACAGCGCGGCGCCAGCCCGAACGAAGATCGGAATGGAGGCGAGCGTGACGGGCACGCGGATTCGCGTGCCGCCCTGATGCCGGGCTCCAGTCCAGAAATCGAACCAGTCCCCTTTGGGCAGATACACTTCACGTTCTGCGAGTCCTTCTCGAAGAACCGGCGCGACCAGCAGGTCGCTGCCGAACATGAACTGATCCTCCATGCCGTAGGTGTTCGGGTCGTCGGGGAATTCGAGCAGCATCGCCCGCATCGCCGGAACACCGGTTAGGCTGGCCTCGCGCATGACGTTGTAAATGTACGGCAGCAATTCGTAGCGCAGCTCGATCGCCCGCCGGTTCAGCGCCTCATGCACCGTTCCGAACGACCAGGGTTCCTGGTCGGGCGTCCCGAGCGCGCTATGGCTCCGCATGAAGGGATAGAACACGCCCGCCTGGAGCCACCGCGTGTACAACTCGGCGGACGGGGTCTCCGCGAACCCTCCGATGTCGCTCCCGACGAAAGACATTCCAGACAGCCCCATCCCCATCAACGTGGAAATCGATCCCCGAAGATGGGACCAGTCGCTGACATTGTCCCCGGGCCACAGCGCGGAGTAGCGTTGGCCTCCCGCGAACGAGGCACGGCTGAGGATGAAAGGACGTGAGTTTGGCTGCAGTCGAAGGAGGCCCTCGTAGGTCGCGCGGGTCATGAGCAAGCCGTACACGTTGTGGATCTCGCGATGATCCGTCGGCTGTCCCTCGTTGTCGTGCCGAACTGTCAGCGGCATGGTGCCGCTGGCCGTGTCGAACACGGCCGGCTCGTTCATGTCGTTCCATATGCCGGCGACGCCGGCCTTCAATAGGGGCGCATAGAGTCCTCCCCACCACTCGCGGGCCGCCGGTTTGCTGAAATCGGGAAAGACGCTCGCCCCCGGGTTCTTTTCGGCCTGTGAGGGCCAGACCGGTGCTTCGTAGACGCTGCCGTCTGGATTCTTCACGAGATGGCCACCCGCGAGACCCGAGTCGTAGGGCGCCCAGCCAGGCTGTTTCTTCGGATGAGGGTCGACGATGGGAACCGTCCGCAGTCCAAGTCGACGGAGATCTGCGATCAGCCCCGGCGGATCTGGAAACCGCTCGGCGTCCCAGGTGAACGGGTTGTACCCGTCCTGGTAGTGAATGTCGAGCCAGATCACGTCGGCCGGAATGCGCCGCTCGCGGAAGTTGTGCGCGACGAAACGGACCCGCGAGTCCGGGTAATAGCTATACCGGCATTGGTGGTAGCCAAGCGC
>JAIVJE010000581.1 GCA_020200195.1 Acidobacteriota bacterium
GCCGTGCAGTAGACGCTGCCGTGCTGCTGGGCGGAGCCCGACACCGCCGCGATACGGGACAGGTCGAGAGATTCCTCGGCCGCGAGCGCGGCCATCATGCGGTCGAGCGCCTCGGCCCACATCAGCGGCGGCGAGTACGCCACCAAAGGGTCGGACTGTGGCAGGACGCCGTGGCGCGTCCCGTAGTGCGGCAGCGCCTCGTCATAGTTCAGCGTGCGGCTGAACAGGATGCGGCGTTGCGGGTCGGTCTCGATGGCGGTGACGGTCAGCCCTTGCGTGCTGGCGTCGAATCCAAGATAAATCGGCATCAACCCAGCCGTTCGCGCGGTCGCGATCTGCGCTAGCGCCGGACGCGGCCGGAGGCGTCGCCCGCCGCCAGCGCCTCTACTTCCGCGACCGATACCCGGTTGAAATCCCCCGGAATGGTCTGTTTCAACGCGCTGGCCGCGACCGCGAACCGCAATGCCGCTTCCGGCGCGCGTCCCTCGACCAGGCCGAAAATGAGCCCCGCGGCGAAGCTGTCGCCGCCGCCGATCCGATCGACGAGTCGCACGTCGTACCGCTGGCTGTGGTGGAGGACGCCGGCCTTCGAGTCCCACAGAACCGCGCTCCAGCCGTTATCGCTGGCCGAGATGCTCTCGCGCAACGTGATCGCAACTCGCCCGGGACCGAATTCGCGCGTGACATGCTGGGCGGCCTGCCGATATCCGTCCAGGTTGAGCCGTCCGCTCGTGACGTCAGTGTCCGGCACCTCGACGCCGAGTACCGACTGGATGTCCTCTTCGTTCGCGATGACGACGTCCACCTGCGACATCAGCGGCCGCATCGTGGCCTGGGCGTCGCGTTCTGACCATAGCTTCTTCCGGTAGTTGAGATCGACGCTGACGCGCGCACCCGCGTCTCGCGCGGCCCCAATCGCCGCCCGCGTGGCCTCTGCCGCGTTCCGGCCGAGCGCGGGCGTAATCCCCGTCACGTGAAACCAGCCGGCGCCCTCTAGTACCGTGCGCCAGTCGACGGCCGCCGGATCCATCTCGCTGACCGCCGACGCGGCGCGATCGTAGATCACGGTGGAGCCGCGTTGGCTGGCGCCAGCTTCGGCGAAATATATGCCCACTCGCGATCCGCCGCGCACGATGTAGTCCGTCTGCACACCTTCGGCCCGGAGCGCCCTGATCGCCGCGTCGCCGATGGCCTGCAACGGCAGCCGCGTCACGTAATGGCTGTCGAGACCGAAGTGCGCCAGGCTTGCCGCCACGTTCGCTTCGCCGCCGCCGAAGGTTGCCGACAGCACGGGCGATTGAAACAACCGTTCGAACCCCGGTGGGCTGAGCCGCAGCATGATCTCGCCGAAGGTCACCACCTTGGCCGTCATCGTCCCTCGATGGCGTGACGCACGCCGGCGATGATCTTGCGGGCGTTCGTGGTGATCTCCCACGCGGAGAGGATTTCGGTGGGCGTAAAGCAGCCTGGCATGACGGCGACGTCGTAACGATGGCACGCCGCGATCACGTCCTGGCGACACACCGGGCTGACGACGAATTGCGCACCGGCGAGGATCGCCAGCCGTGCCGTTTCTGCATCGAGTACGGTTCCTGCGCCGAGCAGGAAACCGGAGGGCAGCGCAGGCGCGAGCTGACCGATCATGTCGATCGCCCGCGGCACCGTCATGGTCACTTCGAGCGCGCGGATGCCTCCCTCAGCGAGCGCGTCAACCACCGCACGGAGCCGTTCGGGATCCTGCAGGCGGATAACGGCGACGATGCCCCCCGCCTCGATGGCGTGCACGACGCTCGTGCGGCCACCGGAGATCAACGCGATCTCCTCGACGCCGGGCAGACGGCGGCGTCCGGCGTCAGGTCAGCGGAGCGTCGTGAATCCATCGATGAGCAGGATCCTCGTAGAGGGCGAGCTGGCGTTGTTCGCCCGCCATCGCCCACAGGTAATAGAGCCGGTACCCGGGCGGAGAAGAGACCGGGTGGTACCCGTAGGGCAGCAGCACGGCGTCACCATCGCGCACGAGGTGTGTCACGGACTCGCCGTCATTCGTGTACAGCATCTGGTGGCCGAAGCCGTGCGGAGGATCGAGGCGATAGTGATACACCTCCTCGAGGCAGGGCTCGCCATCGCGGCCGTCGTGCTTGTGCGGCGGGTAGCTGCTCCAGTGGCCTGCCGGGTTGATGGTTTCGCCGACCATCAAACGCCGCACGTGGGGGTCGCGCACGAAGATGTCGTGAACCTCGCGCGCATAGTTGCCGCGCCCGCGGGCGTTGACCACCACGTCCTTGGGGCGCGCCAGCACGGGTACGCCTCCAGGCGGCGCGGGCGTGGAGATGCCGACCGCCTCGAGCGCCGCTTCAGCCGTCACGGTGAGCTCGACACCACGTGGTACATACAGCGCGGTCGCGCGCTCTTTGAAAACGCCGCTTCGGGCAACGTCCCACGTTTCTCCAGCAGCAGAGAATCGACCGCGTCCCTCCTGCAAGACGATGACGGTTTCTTCGTCGGCCACGACGTGCGTCGCCCTGCCTCCGGCGGCGAGGCGCAGCCGCCAGCTGGTCAGCTCGCGGGCGCCGTGTTCCCCGCGCCGGTGCAGCGGCTGCACGCCCTCGGCGCGTTCGAC
>JAIVJE010000358.1 GCA_020200195.1 Acidobacteriota bacterium
CGCCGTTCAGTTCTAACGCGGACATCTTCCGGGGCGTTTGCAGGGCGGTGCGCCAGCGTCCCGTTGTCTGGCGAAGCCGTTCGCGCAGGCCGACCCACTCGCTCTCAGTGACGGTAGTGCGACGCCAGCTCGCGGTCCAGTCAGCGCTGCTCCACGGGTCGGTCTCGCCCTCATTCCATCGATTCATCAGGTCGAGTCCGTAGCAGAGGTGGTCCACATGGGCCGCAATGGTCGCGCCGCCCGCCGCGGCCGGCCTCGATGCCGCTTCCGCTGAGAGACCGTCGAGAGATCGCAACAACCCGGGATCCCCACGATTGAGCATGTACGCCCCATCAGGCGACGGTCCATCAGTCAACTCGGTGAAGAGCAGCGCGAGCGCCGAGTGCAGGTCATTCATCGTCAGGATTCTTTCATCATGAGCCGATGAGCCGCTCGCCACCAGCCTCTCGGAACGCGGCGAGCGCTTTCTGGCGGCCCGCTTCCGCTTGTTCCAGCAACGCGCGGAAAGCGGGATCCGTCCGCAACGCATAGAACTGCCGAAGCCCTGAGAGCGTCGAGGACACGAAATAGCCCTTCGCGACCGCGTCCCGAAGGTGGCCGAGCCCCGCCTCGTGCTGGCCGACGTCGCAGAGCAACCATCCCTGCAGGAATATCGCCTCGGGGTCATTCCAGATCGTCAACCTACTGAAATTGGATCTAAGCACCAGCATGTCTGCGGAGCGTTGATCCAGCCATGCGAACAGGTACTCGATCCACGATTGAAAAAGAGGAATGCGCGACGACCGGCGCATCTCGAGCAGCTTCTGGCGCGCGTCGTCGCGACGTCCAGCCAGTCCGAGGCCGATGACGCGGATGGCGTCATCCGCCCCGGCGTCTATCCGGGTTGGCTCGACGGCCAGGAGCCGATCGATGTCACCCGTCATCAGCAGCGTCTGCTCGACGCTCGTCGGGACGTTCGGATCGAGCCGACGTGCCTCGGCGTGTGCGGCGACCGATTGTTCGTAGAGTCCGCAGTAGCGACACGCGTGGACGAGGCCCGCGAAGAGTTCCGGATCGTTCCCGTGATGGTTGGCTTCGCCCAGGAGCCGCACGAGTGCTCCTTGGGCCTGTCCGATGTCGGCCTCCAGGTTGGCGTAGAACTTGTGGGCAACCGACAGCCGCGGGCTCAGGGCGAGCGCGCGGCGGAACGCGTCCTCGGCGCGTGCCTCGCTGTCGGGCTCGGCGTCGACGTACTTACCGATCACGCGGTGGCATCGACCCAGGTGAGCCCACGCGGGCGCGAAGCGTGAATCCAGCTCGAGGCATCGCTGATACAAATCCCGCGCGGCAGAAAGCCCCTCATAGGTGCGCGCGAGCTCGTTCGCGCGGAGGTAGAGCTCATAGGCGCGGGCGTCGCGCGGCGCCGTGCCGCCCGCCAGCGGAAGCGAAAGCGCCTCGGAGACGCGCTGCGCGATGTCGTCCTGAAGGCGGAACAGATCGCCCAACGATGACTGGACCGTGTGCGACGTGAGCAGGGTTCCGGCCGGCGCCTCGATGAGCTGCGCCGCGGCCCGCAGCTGATCGCCCGCGCGCAGGAGGGTCCCCATGACGACGTGGTCGACATCAGCTTCCGCCGCCAGTGCCTTGAGGTCCGGAGTCTCAGGGCCGAAGCGTGCGGCAACTGCGCTGGAGCGCACAATCAGCGATGCGTTGCCCGACAACGACGTCGCGATCGCGTCGGGCAAACTGAATGCGAGAAAGTCGGTCTCGGGATCGGGTCGGAGGACGCGGAACGGCAGGACGACCAGCCGCGTGAGCGCCTGCGCCAGGCTGGGTGTGGCGCCGCTGTCCACGCCGCGTATCGCGCGAAGCTCCTCGGCCATCGAATCCGCGGAAGTGGGTCGTTCCGCGGGTCGCTTCGCCATGGCCCGCCGAATCACGCGGTCCACGGCAGCGACGAGAGGCGAGCCGGTGAGCGCCGGGGGCTGCTCGTACCGGGTCGCGTGCAGGACCTCGACAATGTTCCGACTGCCGAATGCGGGACGTCCCGCGAGCATCTCGAACAGGATGGCGCCCGCGGCGAAAAGGTCGCTGCGCGTGTCGACCGCCTCGCCGGTCACCTGCTCGGGCGCCATGTAGCGCGGCGTGCCCATCACGACGCCGGTCCGCGTCAGTCCTGTGTCGGGGCCCAGCGACCCATCCGGCTCCGGTCCCGCGAGCCCGAAGTCGAGCAGCTTCACGCCGTGCGCCGTCAGGAACACGTTGGACGGCTTCAGGTCGCGATGGACGATCCCGCGTGCATGCAGGGCGGCCAGCGCGGCCAGCATGCCGAGGCCGATCGGCACCGCCTCCGAGGCGCTGAGCGGTCCGCGCCGCAGCCGGTCGGAGAGCGCCTCACCTTCCAGCAGCTCCATCGCGATGAACAGGCGGCCGCCGTCCTCGCCGATTTCGTAGATCTGGCAGATGTTCGGATGGTTGACGCTCGCCGCCGCTCTGGCCTCGCGCCAGAGCCGCTGCCGCGCCGTCTCGTCGTTGACGAGCGCCGCCAACGTCTTCAGGGCGATGGTGCGCTCGAGGCGATCGTCCCGCGCCGCGTACACGACGCCCATGCCGCCTTCTCCGAGCTTGCGTTCGATCGCATAGCGGCCAATGCGAGAGGGCAGAGTTTCTCCCGGGGGAACGCTCGGGACGTTCGAAGATAACTGCGGGGACGTTGCGCCCGTCAGCCACTCGTAGGGCGCGGATGCCGCCTCGGGGCGTATTGTCGGCCTGCTTGTCTGCCACGCGAACGTCGATCATACTCCCGGACGCACGGCGCCCGGCTTCGCGTGGCTTCCAGCGGAATCCGGGTGCGCTGTGCATTGATCTCGACCAGCAATACACGATCGCTCTCCAACCCGAGGGCGACGCTGGCCAACGAGCTCAACGTTCGCGAGAACAGACCGGCGCCAACGACGAGCACCAGCAGGCAGCAGCCGGCTGCCCAGTCGGCGACAACCAGGCCGGCCGCTGCACCCATCTGCGCGAATAACAGACTTTCCGTCAACAAATGACGACGTTCTGAAGTCGGCGTTGCCCCGCCGATCGCAGCTTACCGGGACGCTCGCCCTTGTCTGGCATCTGCCAGCTCCGGACGCCCGGGCGTGTCGCCGCGTTCGCAGATCCTCAGAAGCTGATCGTAATAACGTCGGGCCGCTGCGCGATCGCCCGCGAGCGAAGCCGCGCGCGCGGCGCCGTACACCGCTCTGAAACGGTTGGGCTCCTTCTTCAGCGTCGCTTCGAACTCCTTCAGCGCCTGGGCCGGCTCCTTGAGCTCCAGCAGCATCTCCCCGAGCAGTTCGCGCGCGGGCGCGAGCGGTCCCGGCGTGACTGCAGACTTCTCTGTGCCATCTTCGAGCGCTACTGCGGCACGCATGTCGGCGAGGGCGTCGGCCTCACGCCGTTCCGCGAAGGCGAGCCATGCCGATGCGGAGCGCCGTTGAATCTCTGTCTGCCCCGCCCAGTAGCCTTCCTTGGCCTGCAGGAGTTGGTCGTGGATTTTCTGCAGCGCGTCCACGGAGGAGCGGACGGTCGCCGTCTCGCCGATGCGCGCGGCGCCGATCGCGCGGGCGAAATACGTGAGCGCTTCGGTGTACGGGAACTTGCTTGGAGGCGGGTCGAGCTTCGCGGCTTCGGCCCAAGCGCCTCGCTCGAGCGCATAGCGAGCCGGGATCGCCGCGAGTGCGAACACGCCCGCGGATCCGGGCGCTGCCGATCCGAGGGCCTCGGGATCGAAGCGTGCCGCCACCTCCGGCAGCGCATCGAGCACCCGTCGCGCCTCGCCGTCCTGCGCCGTCTGCAGGTACGCATAGACTCGGTAATCCATCGTGTGCAGCTCTTCGGCCACTGAGCCCTCTCGCTTCGCGACCACGGCAGATGCCGTGTTGGTGTCGATCGATTCCTGCCAGTAGCCCAGCCGCGTAAACGTGTGCGACGGCATGTGCAACGCGTGCGGCGCTGACGGCGCGATTTTCGCGTACCGCCGGGCGGCGTCGAGCGCCCGATCGGCGAGCGGCGGAAAGTCGTAGCTGTGAATGATGTAATGCGCGAGCCCCGGGTGATCCGGCTGGGCACCGATGAGTCTTTCGAGAATCGCGCCAGCCTTCAGCTGGTCGGCGAACGTCTTGTCGGTCGGTGATGCCGCCGCCGCGATCGAGAGCGCGTAGAAGATCGACGCTTCGGTGTCGTTAGGGTAGGCCGCAGCGACCTTCGACATGCCATCTCGATACGCCAGCAAACGGGCGGTCTGATCCGTCGTCTCGAAATCGGCGTACAGCCGGGATACGGCGTCCACATACGCCCGCTCTCGGTCGGTCTTCAGGCCAATCGTCCTCGCTCGCTCGACGGCGTCACGCCCCTGCTGCAGCGGCCCGGCCTGGCGCCGGCCGACGGCGAAGGGGTTGCTCCACCGACTGAGCGCGATGCCCCACTCAGCCATTGCGCAGGACGGATCCGCCTTGAGCGTCGCGCCGAAGCCGTCGATGGCGCGCAGGAACTCGAACGAGTGGAGCAGTGCCACGCCGCGATTGAACTGCGGCTGCGCCGCGGCACTGCAGGAGGTAGCAAACGCGACGGTGCCCAGCTTTTCGGCCGCGAGGGCGTGCTCGTGGTGCTGGGCGTTTGCGCCCAGGGGCAACATCAATACTACGACAGCCGCCGACGCGGCACAGGTGTAAAGTGTCATGCCTAGCAGTTTACTCTGACGTCAAAGACCAGTGCACCTGTGCTGGATCAGGGCTTCGGCGTCGCGACCTGGCAGTCGGGCCGCTCGGGATCGTTCGGCCGTGTCAGCAGATTGGGCACCACCTGCTGCACAGGATCGAGCACGCCGATCCGCTTGTTGACGAGCAGCAGCTCGTAGGCCCACGAAAGGAACGGCGCCGTGCCGCCGTCGCAGGCGTAGTTGTTCCAGTGCAGGCTGGCGATGTAGAAGAACCCCTTCAGTCTGGAGATCGCGACGATAAACCGCCACTCGTCGAAGCCGTGGAACTCGACGGCCATCTGGTCGATCCGGTTCAGCAGAGCATCTGAGGCGCCCAAAACGCTTTCCCACTCCGCCCCTTCGACATCCATTTTGACGACGAGCCGCTTGCCCGCGTCGCGGTTCTTCCGGACCTGGTTCTCGAGGGTGTCGAACGGACGGCCGTGCTCCACGCGGCGGCTGTTCCCGATGCATTCGGCGTGAAACACCGCCTTGCCGGTCTTGCACACGGGACGCGTGAGGTCGAAGCAGTCGTACTCGTGTACCCGTATGCGGAGTCTCGTCGACACATCGCACCCCCACTGGTCGTAGCCGGAGATGCCGTACGAATACGCGGACTTCACGCCACCGAGCAGATTTCCGCAGAGCAAGTAACCGCCGTCATGCTTCTCGCCGAAGCGCTCGAGCTCGCAGTTTGCCAGCTTCACCGGCTGGATATCCTCAAATAGCATCTGCCGAGCCCGTTCCGCGCGGGTCGGCAGCACGGGCCGAGGCTTGGGTTCCGGCCGGCGGCTGCGTTCCACGAACACGCCGGCCGCGGCGAGCCCCGCCCCACAGAAGAGAGCGATTGCAATCCATGTGACGCGGCGTTGCACGCTCATTATGGTGATGATTGGAGTCACCGCCTGGCGGTCCGGACGCCGCGGCGATCACCTAGAATGTCGATAGTATCCAGAGTCACTCGTGCGACGGCCGCAACATATCACGGCAAATGCCGTGTGCCAGGATTCCGGGCCGCATACATCTTCAAGTCCTGCCGCGGGGAGACCACTGCTGACCACGGGCGAGCGGTGGAGAGCGGCGGGACGATAGAGAAGGGTTGGCGGTGAGTGGACAGCTTCTACGAATCCCTGAGCGGGGCGCTCCTCTGGCTGCTGATGCTGCCAGGGGTTCTGCCGGCCTTCGCTGCGGCAGTGATCGTCCTAGTTTCTGACTCACTGTGATCGATGATCGTAGGGCCGCCTCCGTCGCTCAGTGGCGGAGTTCGGCCAGGCTTTCACCAAACGCGGTCAGACCGTGATCGTTGACGGCCTCGACCACGGCATACCATTTCCCATCCACGGTTTCAGGGCATCGCGCGCCCAGAATCGATCCTGCCACCGACGCCACGGAGTCGCTGTCTCCGCCGATGTTGGTTGCGAGCAGGATCGCCGCGCCGGCGGATTGCATGACAGTCGCGAGCGCGATCGCGAGCGGCACGATCGTCAGCGGGTCGTTGGGAAAGTACTTCGCTGCGACATCCGCCGCATGGAGCTCTGGCCATCGGCACAAATCGTCATGGATGGTTCGAATGGCCCGCGCGAGCACGGCGTCCGTCGATCCCGACCGCTCATGCTCGGCTCGGGCGGCTGCACGCTGCGCGAGGTCGATGATTACGTCCGGGTCCGCGCCGTCGATAGCCGCGGAGACAGCGGCTGCCGTAGCCGCCGCGGCCGCAAGCGCCAGCGGACCTCCATGCGTCGAGATCGAGGCTTCTGGCGCACCCGCGACGATCTCTTCAAATCGGTGTGAACTGTATAGGATGCCTACCGGAGCGACGCGGACCGCGGCACCACACCCGTTGTGGTCGTGCGTCACCCGGGCCGCGTCGCTGGCCTGGTGAAATTCCCACAGCGACTTCACACCGGGATGCACGCTCTTGGTGCACGTCAGCATCTCCCGGCCCACGGTCGCATGCCGGACATTTCCATCCTGGAGAATCGCGCGCGCGACAGCCAGGGTTCGCTCCGTGTCATCCGTCGTCTCGCCGATCAGCCACTTCCGTTTGGTGTTGGTGGCATAGCGGGGAATAACTGTGCCTGGTGGTCCCTCGAACCCACGGACTCCCTCGGGATACCACCAGACGACGTCCTCGCGGGACAACGTCTCGGTCTGTTTACCGATGGCATCGCCCGTTGCAATCCCCTTGAGACAGGCGAGAATCCGGTCCTTCACTTTCCGCACACCAGTGAATCTCAGCTCGGCGAAGCGCGATCATAAGCCAGCGCCGTTTGACTATTTGATCGAGAGTGGTTCCACACTCAGGTTCCGGAAGTGAGCGACGGTTCCTGGTCCCACCCACAGCGCGACCGAGCCTTTTCCGTGCGCACCCGACTTGACGTCAGTGACGATCAGCGTTGCCTGTTCGTGACCGTGGACGTAAAGCCGCGCACGTTCGCCACGCACGTCAATCTTGACCTTCGTCCATTCGCCGGGCACAAGGTCGACATACGATTCGTACTTGGACGGCGTCTCCTTGCGAAGTCGGAACCACGGCCAGTCCGGATGAGAGATGTACTGGGCGGCATGATTCCGCCGCTCTTGATCTTCCGCGCGACCGTTCGTGGGCCGAAGGTAAAACGCGTCGTAGGTCTTTGTGTCGTTCTGGACCCGGAAGGCGATACCTACAAAGCCGCGGGCGGCGTCGGATGCTTCTGGTGCCAACGCGCCGGCAATCTCTGCCTCGATTATGCCGTTGGCGAATTCGAGGCCATCGATGGCGGCGAGCTGCTCGACCTCGGATATTCCCTCAGACGCCGTGCGTAGCCGGCGAAGGGTCTCCTCCGACATGGTGACCCGCAACCCCTTCCTGCCTTGGAGTACGGCTGGCTCGGCAGCCACGTTGTGCAGGCGGAGGCCATCCGCAGACTCGAGTGGGTAGTGCCTCGCCTGACGCGCGGCGGTTCCCGGGAGGAGAAGCGGCACGCTGATCGTGACGGTCAGCAGTGTGGTTTGGATTGCTGATGCTGGTTGATGCATGTGAAAGCGACTCATGAAGTGTGACTCCTGCCTCACGCTTGCCGGAACGCCACGATTGGCTCGACCTTCATTGCGCGTCGCGCTGGAATAGCAGGCTGCCGTGGCGACTGCGGTCAACAACAGCGATAGGCTCGTGCCACCTAGAATGTCAAGGTGTCGCATTCATCCATAGATCGGTGGCACGCTCACGCCGACCGACCGCAAGTACACGGAGCGCTGCCCTCGGTGGTGGATCGTGTGATTCAGCGCGAGCTGCACGAATCCCAGGGCTGGCATGTGCACGACACCACGGTAATCCAACACGCGGACCAACTCGTCGCCAGTGACCGTGGCCAGCCTCGCGAGTGTTGCCGCAGACTCTGTCTCGTCACGCTCACGAGGGCTGTCAGGTCACGGGCGGCGCCGACCACGCTGCGGAAGTCTGCGAATATGCCGTCGGCGGCGCCACTCAAAAAACCGAAGTTCGGTACTCACGATGTGCCGCGCGAGTTCCGCTGTGCTCCGCGCACCTGCCTGCAGACGGTAGTCCGCGGGTTCCGGCGGAATTGCCGCAGTGACCCGGCGCGTCAGCATGTGCTCGAGACGCAGAGCTGGAAGCGCGGCCAGATCCAGAATCACCCGAGCTTCCGTGGGTCCCAAGACAGGCGTCACGAGGGAACCTCGCGCGGCAGCTGCGCGATCATCTGACCGTACAGGCGCGTTCGCGCGCGCACGTCGAGCGGGCGGACCCAATCCAAGCGTCTCGATGAACGAGGAATGGACGACCATGAACTGGCGGCGATACGCGAGCAGGTAGCCGCCAGACGCGCGATGACCGATCGCCGCGTCGTCATAGCGGCTGTACCAGAGATTCAGGTGTCCGCAGCAGCGCTTGGGATACAGAACCGTTCCGAAGTCTGACACGTCGCGGGCGCCGGAGATGACGTCCTTGGCGTGCGGCCATCCGGCAAAACCAAGTTCTCGCGCGAGAATCGCGAGACAGTGCCGGCGCAGGATAGGCATCCCGGCCATCTCCAGTTGATCGATGGAACGCGCGCGAAACTCTGGCAATGCGCGTAAGCGCGCGAGCGCAGATGGTTGGCGGTCGACGATCCGACGCTGCAGAATCGCAGCACGGATCTTCATTTCACGGATGGGATCAATCATTGCGGTCTCCACCTCTGTCGGCAAACCCGCTCTTCAGGCCGACTGGAAAACGCAACGAACCTGTAGCGTCATGAAGCAGGGTGAAGGCTTCTTTCGGCGGGAAGGCGCCCCTGCGCACCTCAGAGCGAAGTATATCTCACGAGTGCGTTCAGTGGCCGATTGACGTCGCATGCCGGTCTGACAGCTCGCGACGGTCTGCGCGTTGTACAGTGTGGGGGTGGTCGACCTCGACGATCTCCAACTCGACAAGCCGCAGGACCCGTCGCAGCCTGACCAGCCGCGGCGGTCCAGGCCTCTCGCAGCGCTCGTCGTATCGCTGGTCCTCATTGCAGTCGCCGCACCCCTGTGGTAC
>JAIVJE010000359.1 GCA_020200195.1 Acidobacteriota bacterium
CGTAAACCCAGCGTGGAAGACGATCAGGGGAAGGCTCAGGAGCCCGAGCCAGAGATGCCCGCGCATCCAGGTTTGCGCCCGCCCGAGCCGCCATACCGGCACCTTTTTGCGCGCAGCGAGCAACCCCGCGAACACCATCATCGCAAAGCCGGCCACACCGTACGCGAGCCCCAGCCACGAGCCGCCGCTCGGCGCCTCCGCGCGTGTGGCGTAAGGCACGTACAACACCGTGGACGCGACGAGGATCGCGGCACTGGCGACGGCCCACGAGCGATGCGTGCGATCGATGAGCATTACTTCAGCTTTCAGCTCTCAGCTTTCAGCTCCTCCTGCCTCCTGCCTCCTACCTCCTATTTACTTACTCGTCGCCTCGGTTCCGGCGCCCGGCCGACGCTGCGACTGGTCCCCTGCGGCCCTCGATGCGCGCGCGGCATCCGCACCGACGGGGGACTGCCCTGGCGCGCGCATGCTCGCGAAGAAAGTCAGCGGCTCGACCCGATGCGCGGCGTCGTGCGGGCACGCGTACACGCAGCTCGGCTCCTCGTGCTCCATGCACAAATCGCAGCCCGTGGCCTTGCGCTTGACGGAGGCGATCTGCCGCGACGGCTGCGCGGGATCAGGGCCTTTGACCTCGAACGGGTGCATGTTGAGGTTGCCGTACGGGCAATTCCGGGCGCACAGCCCGCAGCCGATGCACCAGTCTTCGATGATGATCTCGAGCGAGTTCCGGCGGCGGATCGACCCGACGGGGCACCCGACCATGCACAGGGGATCGCGGCACTGCCGGCATGATGTGGCGACGAGGTACTTGTCGAAGCGCAGCCCTTCCCGGACCAGCCGGGTGACGCCGTCGTGGGCATCGGCGCACGCGCGCACGCATTGATCGCAGCGGGTGCACTTCTCGAGGTCGAGGAGGAGGAGGCTTTGCGCCTCCATCAATCCCTGGACCAGGAAGTCGTTGATCGGCACGGTCTCGGCGGTAACCATGCGCTGGCGGTTCATGTCCGCGCGCTCGCGCGCCACGTGTTCCAGACCGTCGCGGATCTCGGGGAACCGCGCCAGCATCAGATGAAAATCCTCCCCGGAGATCTTCACGACATCGACGTGATCGAGCGCGGTGCAGGTCGCGGTGCGGACGCCGCCGCCGAGCAAGCCCATCTCGCCGAAATACCCGCCGCGCCCGAGATACGTGAGCACGAGCTCCCCGCCCGGGTGCGCTTCAGAAACCTTCACGAAACCGAGGCGCACGAGATAGAAGGCGTCAGCCGGATCGCCTTGTTTGACGATCACCTGACCGGGCGAGAAGCGCAGCAGCTCGACGCGGTCCTGCAGGTACTCGACGAAATCGGCCGGCATCGCCGAGAACACCGGCACGCTGCGCAGGTGCGTGCCCAGCGCACGCTGGCGATACTTGCGATCCAGTTCAGCGCGGAATGTCTTGTTCTTCTGCAGGATGTCGAGCACGTTGCGCAGCATCTCGAGCACCACGACCTCGGTTGCGGCACGGACCGTCGCCGAGCGCGGATGGAAGCTCATGCACGTCATTTCCCCGAACAGCTCGCCCGCGCCGATCTGCGCGATCGGCTTGTCGTACGGGAGATCGACCGGCGCATCGATCGGGATCCATTTCTGCTTGTTCTCTTCCTGCCGGACGTGTTCCTGCCGGCTGGCCAGCCGGCTGCGGATGCGTGACAGCCAGCCCGCGTGCGCGTCCTCCTGCTTCACGTGCCCGATCGGCGAGCCGATGAACACATCCACCGCGCCTTCGAGTATGTAGAACGCGGTCGAGCCGAATTCTCCCTCCCGGCAAATGACCTCGCCGGGTGTGAAGGTCCTGCGAACGACGGCGCCCTTGTTCAGTTCGAGGAACGTCCCCGAGACCCCTTTGAACACCGGGAGCTGCAGCACCCATTCGGGATCGAGCTGCTCGCCGCCCAGCTCCGTGGCCACGACGCGTTTGTTGGTCAGCGCGCCTGTGGGGCACGACACCATGCACTCGCCGCACGAGACGCAGGTCGAGCTGCCCATCGGCAGGTTCAGGTCGAAACCGATGCCCGCCGTGTAGCCGCGGCCGCTCCGGCCGATGACGTTGTTCTGCTTCACCTCGTCACAGCCGCGTACGCAGCGATCGCACAGGATGCACGCCTCGTGATCGACGGCGATGCTGAGCGACGAATCATCGCGCCCGCGCGGCGACAGGCGACGCGCGTATCGCGGCTGTGCCGGCCCACCGGGCCCGCCGGCTGGCGTCCGGGCCGCGGGCGACATGTGCGCCGCCATCGTCTCCAGCTCGCAGTCGCCGCTGGCCTGCTGCCTCGCGCACGGCGACGGGTGATCCGACATCAGGATTTCGACCAGCGTGCGCCGCGCCTGCAGCACCGGCGCGCTGTCGGTCTTGACCACCATGCCGGGGTCGCACTCGCGGACGCACGCTGCGGCATACACGCGCGCACCCACGTCCACGACGCAGACGCGGCACACGCCGACGGGCGTCTGGTTCTGCTGATGGCAGAGCGTCGGCACGGGAATCCCGTTCACCCGCGCTGCATCGAAGATGGTGGTCCCGCGCGGGACAGTGACCTCGCGGCCGTCGATCGTCAGAGTGACCGTGGCGCTCATGCCGCCCCCGCCCGGAAGCAGACGCCGGCGGGACATCTGCGATCAAGGAGGTGGGCGTCCACTTCCTCCTTGAAATGCGTCAGCACCGATGCCATCGGCACCGGCACGACCTGCCCGAGACCGCAGATCGACGTGAGCCGCAGAGCGTGGGACAACTCCTGGAACAGCACGAGATCCTCGGCGCCGTAGTGCCCCCGCGTCCATTGCGTGAGCAGATCCACGAGCTTCTGCGATCCCACGCGGCACGGCACGCATTTGCCGCACGATTCGTTGCGGAAGAATCGCGTGGAATTGAGCGCCATGTCGACCATGCAGGCGCGGTCGTCGCAGACGACAATGGCGCCGGACCCGACGGTGGCGCCCGCCTTGGTCATCGCGTTCCAATCGAGCGGCAGATCGAGCATCGACGCCGGCAGATATCCGCCCGCCGGACCGGACGGCGCGTACGATTTCAGCGTGCGGCCCTGCGGCACACCACCGGCGTAATCCTCGATCAGTTCACGGTACGAGGTGCCCATAGGCACTTCAAAGACGCCGGGGCGGCGGACGTCGCCGCTGACACCGACGAACTTGACGCCGACCGATCCGTTCTTACCTTGCGACTTCAGCCAGTCGAGGCCGCGCGCGAGAATGACGGGGACGAAAAAGAAGGTCTCGACGTTGTTGATGACCGTCGGCTTGCCCCACAGCCCCTGCTGGCCGGGGAACGGCGGCTTGTTACGCGGCTCGGCGCGTTTGCCTTCGATCGCTTCGAGCAGCGCGCTCTCCTCGCCGCAGATGTAGAGTCCCGGACTGACGAACATCTCCAGATCGAAGCTGAGGTCGCTACCGAGGATCCGATTGCCGAGCAGCCCCTCTCGATAGCAGCGACGAATCTCGTCCTCGAGGATGTGTTCCTGCTGCGTGTATTCGTGGCGGATGTAGAAGATGCCGTGCTTCGCGCCGGACACGAGCGCGCCCAGGATCATTCCCTCGATGACCAGGTGCGGGGCGTGCGTCATGATGAACCGGTCTTTGATCGTGCCGGGCTCGCTCTCATCGGCATTGCAGACGATAAACTTCTCCGTGCCTGGCTGCGCGCGGACGATTTCCCATTTCAGGCCCGTCGGGAAGCCGGCGCCGCCCAGGCCGCGCAGGCCGCTTTCCTTCAGCTTGGCAACCATCCCGGTCCAGTCACGAGACTGGACGTATTCCCGCAGGACACCGTATCGCGCGGTGGGCGGATAGGGATCGCAGGCGACCGTCGCGGTTTCGGGACGGTGCCCGTTCGGCAGCGCCTGACCGCCCAGCGCCGTCTGGATCAGGGCACCGGCGTTCTGTTCGGTGACCTGCTCGAAAATCGTGTCGTTGATCGCAATCGCCGGCGCAAGATCGCACCGGCCGAGACACGACACGTGCGTGATGTTGACGTCCTGCCCCGCGAAGCGGCGCTCGAGCGCCAGCTGGAGCTCTCCCGCGGCGTAGCGATGGCACGACATGTCGCCGCAGACGCGCACCTCGGCGCGTGCCGGCGGTTTGAGGAAGAAATGCGGATAGAAACTGGCGACCGCCTGCAGCCGGTACAGCGGCAGGTCCAGCCGCTCGGCGAGCGCGTGCAGCGCCGGCTCCGGCAAGAAGCCGTGCGTCCGCTGAATGGCACGCAGCTCGTCGAAGACTGGTGAGTGAGTGCGCGGCTGGTCCACGTTGGCTCTTCGCTGCCGCGGACGAAGAAAGAGTACGTCAGGCGACGCGAGTCCGCACTATAACCAACGGTCCGGCCAACTGTCCAATACCTTCTCCCTTGTCCCGTGTCCCTTTTCCCTTGTATAACCTTGCACCATGCACCGGCGTCATCTTCCGGCGGCGGCCCTCGCGGCGTCCGTCGTTCTGTTCTGCGGGGTCCTGAGCTTGTCGTTACGGGCCGGCGAGCTGGTGGTCCAGCCGTCGCCGGGTTCAGCAGCGCCGGCGATGCAGGCGGTGGGCGCCTTTACCGGTCCAGGATCCTGCGCAGCGGCGGCGTGCCACGGCGCCGTGCGCCCGGTGGCCGGCAGCCGCATTCTGCAAACGGAGTACACGACCTGGATCGCGCAGGACCGTCACGTCCGCGCCTTCGAGGTGCTGTCGAACCCCGTCTCCGTACGGATGGCGAAAATTCTTGGCGTCGGGCGCGCCGACACCGCCCCCAAATGCCTGGTGTGCCACAGCCTGGACGTGCCGGGCGGCCGTCAGGCCCACACATTTGCCAACGAGGGGGTGAGCTGCGAAGCCTGCCACGGGCCGGCGAGCGGGTGGCTGGGGCCGCACACGACGCGCGGATGGACGCACGCGCAGTCGGTCGCGCTCGGCATGTACGACACGAAGGACATCGTGAAGCGGACGGAGCGATGCCTCACGTGCCACCTGGGAACCGCGGAAAAATCGGTGGATCACGAGATGATCGCCGCCGGCCATCCGGACCTCGTATTCGATCTCGAAGCGTTCAGTGCGGCGATGCCCCGGCACTGGCGCGAGAACACCGACCAGGATCCGTTCCGCAGCGTACGCGCATTCAGTCTCGGTCAGCTGGTCCACGTGCGAAGCAGCCTCGATCGCCTGGCCGTTCGCGTCAAAGGCCCGGTCTGGCCGGAATACGCGGAGCTCGACTGCTTCGCCTGCCATCACAGCCTCACGCGCGCCGACGACAGCTGGCGTCAGGCGCAAGGCTACACGGGCCGTCGTCCTGGCAACCCGCCGCTGAATCTGTCTCGATGGGCAACCGCGCGGCATGTGCTGGCGGCCTTCGACGAACCGGGGGCGGCCGAGCTCGATGGCGTGATGACCAAGCTGGCGCTCGAAGCCAGCCGCCTGCGCACGGACGCCGATCAGGTAGTTGCGATCGCGGCCCAGGCGCGGACGATGATCGATCGGGGGATTGCGCGTGCATTGTCGGCGCCCGCGGATGCGGCGCTGGCGCGGCGGCTCCTGCGCGCCGTGGCCGGGGCGGCGGAGGAGATCGCGCCGCGCGGCGAGCGCGCCGCTGAACAGACGGCCATGGCGATGGAGTCGCTCTATGCCGCCTGGGCGCGCGGAGGTGGCGGTGAAAGCGCGGCGACGAAGGCCGCGTTCAACGAGCTGTTCCAGCAGTTCGAGAACCCCAGCAGCTACGACCCACGCCGCTTCGTTGCGCAAGTACGCAAGATCGAGTCCTCACTGCCCTGATCGAGAGTGGTGCACGTGCAGCGTGCAGAGTGCAGGGTGCGGTGCTGTGCACGTGCAATATGTTTACTGGGCATGGTCATAGGTTTGTTGGCCTGACGCGGGCCGCACCCCTGCACCC
>JAIVJE010000069.1 GCA_020200195.1 Acidobacteriota bacterium
GGTTTGCGGTCCGCACATCCGGATGTCCCGACGGGTACGACCACCGCCCGCCCGCCCAGTCAACCGGAGTGACCCATGGTCGGCTGGACCCTCCGAATCATCCTCATTCTGCTGGTCGCGCGCGCACTCTGGCGGTTGACGAAGGGCGTGCTCGAAGGCGCCGGGTTCTCGCGTGATTCCGTGCCGTCAGGGGTAAAGCTGGTGCGGGATCCGGTGTGCGGCGTATTCGTCGCGCCGGCGCGCGCGCTCAGCGCCGCCGCTGACGGGCAGACGCAGTATTTCTGTTCGGAGAAGTGCCGGGCGGCGTGGCGCGGACGGTGACGAGGGAAGCGTACTCGCATGACTGAGTCGCAGTTGCGCGCCGACATCGTCGAGGTCGGTCGCCGCTTGTACGCCCGCGGCTACACGGCGTCGAATGACGGGAACATCAGCGCACGGCTCGGACGCGGGCGTCTGCTGATGACGCCGCGAAGCGTGTGTAAAGGCTTCATGACCCCGGAGATGATGTGCATCACCGACCTCGATGGGGTGAAGCTCGCCGGCGACCGGGATCCGTCCTCCGAGATGCAGATGCATCTGGAGGTATACCGGAACCGCCCCGACGTGAATGCCGTGGTCCACGCCCATCCGCCAACGGCCACCGGGTTTGCCGTCGCCGGCATCCCGCTCGATCGCGCCGTGCTGGCCGAGGTGGTGACCACGCTCGGCAGCGTCCCGATTGCGGACTACGCGACGCCATCGACCCGCGAGCTGCCGGACGCCGTGCGCAAATACGTCAAGGCGCACGACGGCATGCTGCTCGCCAATCACGGCGCGCTCACGCTCGGAGCCGATCTGTTCGACGCGTACTACAAGATGGAGACCATCGAGCACTTCGCGAAGATCAGCCTCGTCGCACGCATGCTCGGCGGTGAACGCCTCCTGTCACGGGAAGAGGTGTCGAGGCTTCAGGGTCTCCGCGGGATGTACGGCATCGCCGCGCCGGCACCCATCTGCCCGGATCCGCCCCCGCCGGCGACCGCAGGTGATGATGCGGACTGCCAGGTCGTGTTCGCGCCGTCATCCTCCTCCGCGCGCCTCATCGCTTCCGGCGCAGCTGGAGGCGGCGCGCGGCGTCCGGACGATCGGATAGGTGGCGACGTCGAAATTCGGCTAACATACCGCGAACTTACCGCGCTGATTGAGGAGGCGGTAAGACAGTTGAAGTAGCTAGCAGCTATCAGCCATCAGCTTTCCGCTCTCAGCGCAGCAGTTCGGCCATTTACGCTGAAAGCTGAGAGCTGAGGGCTGATAGCTCAGTGGAGGCAGTAATGGGTGAGGCTCTCGGCATGGTCGAGACCAAGGGACTGGTCGCGATGATTGAGGCGGCCGATGCGATGGTCAAAGCAGCCAAGGTGACGCTCGTCGGCTGGGAGAAAATCGGCGCCGGTTACGTGACCGCGATCGTGCGTGGCGACGTGGCCGCCGTCAAAGCGGCGACCGACGCCGGGGCCGCGGCGGCGCGCCGCGTCGGCGAGCTCGTGTCCGTGCACGTGATCCCGAGGCCGCACGCGAACCTCGAAGACGCGCTTCCGATCGGAAAGGCGACCGCAAACGCGAAATGATTCTCGCGAAGATAGTCGGGACCGTCGTGGCGACCCGCAAGGATGAGCGCCTCGTCAGTACCAAGCTTCTCGTCGCGCGGCCGATGGATCCGCGGGGCAAGGCGGAAGGCACTTACCTGGTCGCGGTGGACACCGTTGATGCCGGCGTCGGCGAAACGGTGCTGATCGTCAGCGGGAGCTCGGCGCGCATGGCTGCTGGCTTGAAAGACTGTCCCGTCGACGCGGCGGTGGTGGGCATCGTAGACAATATTGACGTGCACGAGTCCGGAACCTGACATGCAGCTCGCACGCGTCATCGGTGAAGTCGTGGCCAGCGTCAAGGACGTGAATCTCGCCGCCGCGACGCTGCTCGTGCTGCAACCATTGTCGGCATCCGGCGAGCCGGCGGGCCGCACCCTCGTGGCGCTCGACTCGGTTGGCGCCGGTGTCGGCGAGACCGTGTTCTTCGTGCGAGGCCGCGAGGCGGCGTTCCCGTTTTACCCGGCGGAGCCTCCGACCGACGCCACGATCGTCGGAATCGTCGATCACTGGAGCACGGAGTAGCGCCGACGCCGTCCGCACAGAGAGCCACACCGAAATCACATGCAGATCTGCCGAGTCGTGGGGACGGTCGTATCCACGCAGAAGAATCGGAAACTGCACGGAGCAAAGCTGATGCTCGTCCAGCCGCTGACGCTCGATGGTGAGGCGCGGGGCGTCGGTTTGCTCGCAATCGACTCAGTGGGCGCGGGTGTCGGAGAGAGGGTGCTCGTGGTCATTGAGGGCAAGGCGGCGGGAGATGCGCTCGGTCGGAAAGGCACCGCGGTCGACGCGGCGATCATCGGGATCGTGGATACCATCGAGCACGACGGGACCGCGTAAATGGACGAGCAGGCGATTCGCGCGCTGATTAGAGAATCCATCGCACGCCGGCTCGGACCTGGGTGCGAAGCCGATCCCGCCGGGCCCCGCCCGCTGCCGTTCACGGCCGATCCCAGCCACTACCGCTACGCACTCCCGAAGTCGGACGGCCCTTGCCTGATTGAGCCCTCCGTCACATGCAATCACTGCGGCTACTGCGAATCGCATGGGCACTAAAAGAATTGGCTCATCGGGGGATTTGGAAATCGGCTGATTGAATTGTCGATTAGCGATTGGGAATCGCGCGATTCACAAGAGCCCAACGCCCAAGCACCCAGGACGACAACGTTTCCCGTGCCCTCGCTCCCCACCCCCCTCGTTCCCCGCGGCCGCGTCGCTACGGTGATGCGCAGGCTACGGGCTCGAACAGCCGGCGGTCGAGAAGATCGCGGAGGAGCAGCAGCAGGATCCGTTTCAGGTGCTCATCTCGACGATGCTGTCGGCACAGACACGGGATGCCGTGACGGCGGCCGCCTCGTCCCGACTGTTCCGGGGGGCCAGAACACCCCGGACGTTGGCGAAGCTTCCCGTCGCCGAGATCGAGCGGCTCATTTATCCGGTCAGCTTCTATCGGCACAAGGCCGTCCACGTGCGGCAGACGTGCGAGCAGATCATGTCGCGCTTCCAGGGCCGGGTGCCTTCGACGATGGAGGATCTGCTGACGCTGCCAGGTGTCGGGAGGAAGACCGCCAACCTCGTGCTGATCCTGGCGCACAGCAGCGCCGACAACATCTGCGTCGATACGCATGTGCACCGCATCGCGAACCGACTCGGGTGGGTGGCGACGCGCACACCCGAGGAAACCGAGCACGCCCTGTATGCCGTTGCGCGGCGGCGCTGGTGGCCGCTAATCAACCTGTACCTGGTCACGTGGGGACAGAACGTCTGCCGCCCCGTCTATCCGCTCTGCGGGGTTTGTGTTCTCGTCGACGTCTGTCCGAAAATCGGTGTGGTGAAGGCAGGCAAGGCGTAAAAAGGGACAAGGGAAAAGGGAAAAGGGAAAAAAGGGAAAAGGGAAAAGGGAAAAGGGAAAAGGGAAAAGGGAAGAGCAATGATTTCATTGGCGGTGCTCGTTGCGATCCTGGTCGCGCCCTCCTTTGCGCAGACGTCGCCAGGTGCGGGTCCGGTCATCGTGCTCGAGACGGCCAAGGGGACCATCGAGATCGAGACGTACCCCGAGGAGGCGCCGAAGACGGTGGCGCAGATAGTCGGGCTCGTCAAACGCGGCTTCTACAACGGCCTGCGCTTCCATCGCGCGGAGCCGAAGTTCCTGATTCAGGTCGGCGATCCCGGGACCCGCAACATGGCGATGCAGGACCACTGGGGCCGCGCGGGCAGCGGCAAGGCGATTGGGGCCGCGGAAATCACGAAGAAGCGTACACACGTGCGCGGTGCAGTGGCGATGGCCTATGGGGGCACGGATCCGAAGGTGGCCGACAGCCAGTTCTACATTCTTCTACGGCCCGCGCCAGAGCTCGACGCGAAGTACACGGTCTTCGGTCGCGTCATCAAAGGAATGGATGTCGTGGCACGGATCCAAAAGACGGACGCCATCAAGAAGGCGTATCTGAAGGACGCATCTCCAGGGCCGGCAGGACTTTGACGATCCCCTTCAGGTCTGGGTAGCGCTCGACGAACTCCTCAGGATAGCCGCCTGGCAGATCCTGACCGAGCTGATGTTTCAGGATCGCCGCGTTCGCGACGGACTTCGCGGAGAAGTGATTGTTCGCATACAGGTAGGCCTTCTTCACTTCGCGCGACGCCTCGCGGGCCGCGTCGGCGAACGGCTCCAGCTCTCCAGCTGAATACAGATAGTTGTAACGGTCCTCCGATTTGTCGTGCGCCCACCAGTCCGCCGCATTGCGTCCGTGCAGCCGCAGGTAATAGAACGTGCGCACGTTCGGGAGCAGGTTCTGACGGATCGAGAACCGGAACTTCGGCTCGTCGATCTGCGCCCACGCGGATCCCGAGGCCGAGAGAAGCTCGAGCGTCTCCACGGGGCTGTCGCTCCAGGTTCGATGCCGCAGTTCGACCGCGAGCTGATAGTCGCGAAAGCGCTCGAGAAGCCATTCCAGATAGCCGCGATTGTCCGGTTCGTTGCGAAAGCTCGCGGGAAACTGCGCCAGCAGGGCGCCCAGCTTGCCCGCATCGGCGAGCGGATCGATCGCCGCGCGGAACTGGTCCACGTCCTTCGTTCCGAGATCCCAGGGATCCGCGCCCGTGGCTTTCTGGAACATCTCCGGGTGGGTGAATTTCTGGTACAGCTTCAACGAGAACTCGAACCCGGGTGGCGTGCGGGCCGCCCAGGCTTTCGCCGTCGCTGGCGCAGGCACGCCGTAGAAGGTGGAGTTGATCTCGACGGTGTTGAAGTGTTCAGCATAGAACGCGAGCTCGTCGAACTTGGGGATGCCTCGCGTTCGTCGCCGGCTCTGCGCGGTCACCGGATAGAAAATGCCGTTCCATGTGCCCTTGCCCGAGGGATAGTTCCACCCGGACGTGCCGACGCGGATCTCGCTCATTACGTGGTGCCCGCGGGGTCTCGTGTGGCCAGTTTGGCGTACTCAGGTTTGTCGAATCCGAAGATCACCTTCGAACCGCGCACCAGGATCGGCCGCTTGATCAGGTTCGGCTGCTTCATCATCAGGTCGATAGCCTCTTTCTTCGAGCGCGGCAGCGGCCGTTCTTTGAAGACGGGACTGCGAGTGCTGACGAAGCTCAGGAAGTTGGCGGCGTCGATGTGCCGCTCGAGGAACGCCCGATCGGGCGGGTCGCCGTTGATGTCACGCTCGGCGATGTCAATCTGCTGCTGCTCCAGAAACCTTCTGGCGTTGCGGCAGGTCGTTCACGTGGGTTTCCAGAAAAAGATTGGTTTCGGCATGAGTTCAATTGTAACCGCGGATTCCCGCGGCTCAGATTTGGTCGCGCGTTACAATACAGGTTTCCGAGCGGCGAGATCGACGGTGCCGTGCGGCTGATGCTGACCATCAACGAGATTTTTCATTCGATCCAGGGGGAATCGACCCACACGGGACGGCCGTGCGTATTCGTTCGGCTGACGGCTTGCGACCTGCGCTGTTCCTGGTGCGACACGCCTTACGCGTTCACCGAGGGGCACAAGGCCAGCGTCGACGATGTGGTCGCCCGGGTGAAGGCGTTCGACTGTCCGCTGGTCGAGTTGACCGGTGGAGAGCCGCTGCTTCAGCGCGATGTCTATCCGCTGATGGAGCGGTTGATGGCAGAGGGCTTCAGCGTTCTCCTCGAGACGGGCGGACATCTCAGCATCGCGGATGTTCCTTCGGGTGTCATGCGCATCGTGGATGTGAAGTGTCCTGGCAGCAATGAAGCGGCGAAGACACACTGGCAGAACCTCGACCTCCTCCGCCAGGACGATGAGGTGAAGTTCGTGATTCGCGACCGCACGGATTACGAGTACGCCCGCGAGGTGGTCGAGCGTCACGGTCTCCTGGACCGCTGTCGGGCGGTGTTGTTCTCACCGGTCCACGGCGTGCTCCCGCCGAAGGATCTCGCCGAATGGATGCTCGCGGATCGGCTCAGCGCGCGATTACAGCTGCAGGCGCACAAGTACATCTGGGGAGCGGACGTCAGGGGCGTGTGATCGATGAACGCAGTCGTGTTGTTGAGCGGCGGTCTCGATTCGTACACGGCCGGCGCCGTCGCGCGCGCCGAGGGATACGAGCTGTACGCGCTGACCATCCGCTACGGACAGCTGCACGCGCGAGAACTGGACGCCGCGCGTGGGGTCGCGCGTGCGCTCGGCGTCATCCTGCAGAGAGAGCTGCACGTCGACCTGGCCGCCTTCGGCGGATCGTCGCTGCTTGGCGACGGCGAGATTCCGCGCGATCGCCTACTCGACGAGGCGTCGGGCATTCCATCCACATACGTGCCGGCCCGGAATACGGTCTTCCTTTCTCTCGCGCTCGCCTGGGCCGAAGTGGTGAGCGCCCGGGCGATCGTCATCGGCGTCAATGCGCTGGATTACTCCGGCTATCCCGACTGCCGTCCGGAGTATCTCGCCGCGTTCGAGCGGCTCGCGGCGCTCGCCACACGCGCCGGCGTCGAGGGTCGGCCCCTGTCTGTGTTCGCGCCGCTGCTGCATCTGTCAAAGGCGGAAATCATCCAGCGCGGGGTCGCGCTCGGTCTCGACTACGGATTGACCCACAGCTGTTACCAGCCGGGGACGGACGGAAGGCCGTGCCGCCAGTGCGACAGCTGCCGCCTGCGCGCCCGCGGCTTCCGCGAAGCGGGTGTCATGGACCCGATTGAGGCCAGGGCCACATCATGACGGATCGGCTCTACTACACCGATCCCTATCTGTCAGAGTTCGACGCCGAGGCGGTCGCCATTGTCGACGTCGAGCCGTCCGGTGAAGGGGCACGCCGCGCGGCCGTTCTGGATCGCACCGCCTTCTATCCCACGTCCGGCGGTCAGCCGCACGATACGGGCCTGCTCGGTGCCGCTCGGGTCGTCGATGTCGTCGACGGCGAGGACGGCGAGATCCTGCACGTGTTCTCAGGTGAGCTCGCGCCTGGACCGGTCCGCGGACGAATCGACTGGGACCGGCGGTTCGAGCACATGCAGCAGCACACCGGGCAACACGGATGCGGCGGAGGCGGCGCGGATGCCCCTTCGCAAGGAATCCGCGCGAGACGGTGTGGTGCGTCTCATCGACATCGACAGGTTCGATCTGTCGGCGTGCGGCGGTACGCATGTCGCGCGTACCGGCGCGATCGGCGCCATCGCCGTCGCATCGTGGGAGCGCGTTCGAGGCGGCACACGCGTCGAGTTCCTGTGCGGCATCAGAGCTCTCAGGGGCTATGCGGCGCTGCGCGACACGGTCGCCGCCAGCGCGCGGCTGTTATCTGTCCTCCCGGCGGATCTGCCGCACAGCATCGAGCGCATGCAGGCTGACGCGCGGGAGTCGAGGCGCCTCGCGAAGGACCTGCAGGGTCGGATGATCGAGCACGAGGCGGCGGCGCTCGCAGCCGGCGCGGAAGTTCGGGGTGGCGTCCGGTTGGTGGTCGAAGCGCTGGAGGGGTTCGACGCGAATGGTCTGAAGGCGATGGCGTCGGCGATTGCGGCGCGTGACGGTCATGCGGCGGTCCTGTTCAGCGCGGCAGCGCCCGCCGCGATAGTGGTCGCAACCGGCGCCGGCGTGCCTGTCGATGCCGCCGCTATATTGAAGCGGCTGACCGAAACGTTCGGCGGGAAGGGGGGCGGCCGCGCCGACCTTGCTCAGGGCGGCGGTCTCATAGGCATCCCGACGGAGATGGCCGGCTTCGCCCGAACTCTGTTTTGAACCGCGGCGACTACTTCTGCAGATTCATCAGTGCGCGTCCGGCCTCGCGCGCGACGTTCTCATCCTTGTCGCCCGTCGCTTTGCGCAGCGCGGGTATGGCCGGCGCAGCATCCGCGCCGAATGAGGCGAGCGCCGCCGCAGAGGCCCGCCGGACTTCAACGTCGGGGTCGGCCAGACCGGCGATGAGCGCCGGCACCGCCTCGTCCGAAGCTTCGTGGATGATGCCCAGGTAGGTCGCGCCGACCGCGCGGACGCCCTCGTGCTCGTCCTCCATACCGGCGATAAGGAGCGGCACCACCGCACGTCCGTCGAGCGGTGCCCGGTCTTTCAGCTTGCCGATCGAGCGCAACGCCTCGCGCCGGACCACGGGATCGTCGCTCGACAGCGAATCCTTCAACGCCGCAAAGGCGTTCCGACCGAGGAAGCTCAGCGCGATCGCCGCTTCCGCCGTGACGTCCGGTTCGGGCAGCCTCGCCGCCACATCAGGGATCGCGGGCGCTGCGTCCGGGCCAAGCAGGCCGCACGCCTTCAACGCCGCTTTGACCCGCTCACGTTCGGCGCCCGGATCACGCAGTGTCGTCAGAATGGCCGGCAGCGCTTTCGCACCCAATCGCGACACATGCGCGGCCGCGTCCTCCGATTCGCGCGGGTTCTGGCTGTACAGCTGATCGAGCCATGCGTCCTCGTCGGGGAGCTCAGTTTCCTCGACGGGGACCGTACGGGCCTGCCTCAAGTACCAGGCGGCGCCGCCTGCCAGAACAGCAAGCAGTATCGCGAACGCGACCCCGAGCGCACGTTTCACGTGGCTTATCTTATGCCGATCGTGCGGAACCAACCGTGCGGAACCCTCGCCATTACCTCCGCGAGAAATTGGCCAGCGTTTCGATCGCGAGATCAGCAATCCAGTTGACAGTGGCCGCGGGGATCACGAAGTCGTTCGCGAGGATCGAGAACACCAGCATCTCGCCGTCCCGGCTTCGGACGTAACCGGACACCGCACGCACGTTGGCAATCGATCCCGTCTTCACGAGTGCATTGCCTTCGGCGCGGGTACGCTTCAGCCGTGACGCCATGGTGCCGTCCTTGCCCGCGATTGGGAGTGTCGCCATGAAGTCGCTGCGCAGGCGCTGGTCGTCGTGGACGTGCTCGAGAATCGTCGTGAGCATGGCGGCGCTCAGGTAGTTGTAGCGGGAGAGACCCGAACCGTCGGCGATGACGTGCCCGTTCTCTGGAAGACCCCAGGCCGCCAGGGTGGCGTTGGCCGCACGACGACCGCCTTCGAACGTTCCGAGTCCGTGGCGCGCGCTGCCCAGTGTTTTCAGCAGGGTTTCGGCGTACAGGTTTTGGCTGATTTTCATGAGAACGGCGGCAATCTCGCGCAGTGGTGGTGACGGAGTCGAGGCCAGGAGCTGTCGCGGGCCGTTCCCGGTTGCCTCCATCGTGGCCGCGACGTCGTCGAGATCCACAGCGTCACCCAGGACGGCGATGCCGCGCGAGACGAGTGCCTCTTTCAGCGCATGCGCGAAAAAGACCGTGGGATTGACGACGGCGACGGATCGAGTCAGTCGGGCGGACCCGGCGGGGACAGTGCCCGTGATTTCCAGAATGGGCCGATCGAGATGCCGGCGGTACGCGATCTCTACGGGCGCGCCCGCAACGGACGTCCGTGCCCGGTTCAGAATCGTCAGGCCGGTCCCTGGAGGCAGCGCGACCACGACGGGATCGGCAGGGGCAGCGCCCGGATCGATCGTCAGGTCGGCCGCGTCCTCGTTGTATTGAAGGGCGCCGGACGGTGCAGCATACGGGTACTGCAGGTAATCCCAAGCCCATCCCGAACCCAGTCCCTCGTCTTCGAATGCCTGATCGTCGCCGACGATACGCCCCGTGATTTCGCGGATGCCGGCGGCTTTCAGGGCAGCCGCCCACTCGTCGAACACGGCGTTCGCCCGGTCGTTTCGCGCGTTGATCGTGGGATCGCCTGCGCCGCGGACGATCAGATCTCCCCGGAGCGCACCTCCCTCGATCAGCCCGACGGCTTCGAGAGAGGTCGTCACGCGCGATTCCCAACCGAGCGCGTCGGCGGAAGTCGCGAGCGTGACGATCTTCATGTTGGACGCCGGCATCATCAGCTTGCTGGCGTTCAGCTCGAATACCCGCTGACGCGGAGCGAGCAATCGCACGTCGACACCCCAGACCCCGTGCGCCATGATGGGCGCGCCGAATATCCGGGACAGGTCCGCGCGAAGCTGCTGGAGCGCCCGGTGCGAGGACGCGGTTCGACCGCCCTGCTCGGGCGATCGCGGTGCTGCATGGGTGACACACCCGCCGCCGGACAGTGCTGCCGCCAGCACGGCCGTACGCAGCAGGACGCGAAAGGTTATTTCAGCTCCCCAAGCGTCTTGATGATGTTGTCGAGCGCCGACGCGTCGACCTTGGCAGCTCCGGGCTCACCGGCGCGCGCGGCGTAGGCATCCGCACCGACGCGCCCAAGCGTCACGCGTTCTTCCTGACGCCCGTCGTCGAACTTGATCGCGATCGTCATGTCCGGCTTGTCGAGCCCGGTCTTTGCCGCTGCGTCAGCAAAGCTCGCCGCCCGCAGGCTGGTGATCGCAGAAATCAGCGCATCGACCTTCGACTGGTCGACATCGCCCGCCGCCGGCGAGATACGCCGCCACGTCTGCTCCTCCTGACCGTCTTTGTTCTTCACCTTCGTTTTTTCCAACGTGAACGTCTGACCCTCTCGCGTGAGCTCCAACCTGGTCGCGTTGAATGCGCGGGCGTCGAACAAATCCTTCTGCCGCAACTCCGACGGGTCTTTCTTCAGATCGTCGAGGAGCGACGCCTCGATGGTCATGACGATGGGACGGGACAGGTCCTTCGCATAGACGACGCCCTCACCGGCGCCGGTGCCGATGGCGAGCGTCGCCTGCGAGGAACCTGCGCCGATGCGCACCGTCGCTGCGGGCTTGTCCAGCCCGTACGATTTCAGGTCCGCCGCTTCCGGCGCCGCCACCGACTTCATCTGCAGACCCACGAGACGGCCGAGGAGTCCTTCGACAGCGTTGAAATCCGCCCGTCCCTGGATCGGGGCCGCGAGCCGCCATTCGCCAGCCGGCTTCGCCAGCTTCACCGCGGTGCGAGGCGTGACGATCTCGACGCTGTCGATCTTGTCGCGCTCGACGGCGAGCACGGTTTTGTCGCGAAAGTCGAACGGACGTTTGTTGAACGTCGAGTCGAGGTACGAGGAAATCAGAAAAACCTTCTTCTGGTCTGCCAGTCGTGCGTAGAGATCGGTGCCCGGCGGCGTCTTGCTCCCGATGTGCAGCGTCCGGTCCTGTCCTGCGGCTTTGAACGACACCTCGACGCGTGGCTGGGCGAGTCCGTATTCCTTCAGATCCGGAGGGTTCTCGTCGACCACGCTCTGTATTTCGAGCGACGCCAGATTCGTCGTCAGGCCTGAGATCTCGGCGGGGTCGGGCGGGGCCGGCGCCGGCTGCACAATCTGCCAACCGTCTCCGCTCTTTCGCACGACCGTGCGGTCGCCGGCTTCCGCCTTGATCGAGATCTCCTCGATCTTGTCGGCCTCGACGGTGAAAACTTTGTCCCGCGCCGGCGTATCGCCGCCGGCCGGTCGCTTGGCTTCTACGAAATAAAGGTAGGCTGCGAGGGCAGCGAGCACCACGAGCAACGCCCCGAACGATCGAAGGCCGCGCATTTAACGCCTCCGCCACCAGGCCTGGACGCCGGCCAGCAGAATCATCCCCGGTACAATCAGGACCGTGAGCCAGAAGATGCGCCGTTCCTGATCGGCCGTCAGCGTGACGCGCCTGTCCTGAGGGTCGCGCGGCCGGATGGCGATCATGTTCTCCTGCTGCGCCAGCCAGTTGACCGCGTTCAGGAACAGGTCGCGGTTGCCCGGAATACCCAGCCAGCCGTTGGTCGCGAAGTCCGAATCACCGAATACCGCGATCCGGGTCTCCGGTTTGGGCGCATCGTCCGGCTTCGGGGGTTCGCCGGGCGGCGCCGCCGGGGCTGACGGCGCGGAGACCGCAACCGCGAGCGACACCGGGCCTGGCTTGTCGCCTTTGTCCAGCTCGCGCGCAACCTGGCCGGACGACGTCAGACGCTGGATGTCGGTTTCGGCCCAGCTGCTGGGGCTGGTCTCGACGAGCGTCTGCGCGGACCGGCCGGTCGTCTCCCCCGACGCCGGCGCGACCGATCGGGCGAGCGGATAGGCGGTGATCAGGTTGAACCGATCCGTAATCGCATGCTGCTGATACTTGGCGGCGACGGGCACGGAGGCATCCGTGCCAAACAGTTGGCCCATGCCACTGACGTCCACAACGACGTTGTTCCCCAGTTCGATGCCCCACTCCGCCAGCAGCGCCGCGAGATTTGTGAGCGGTGCCGAATCGGCTCGGTCAGGTGGATCGAGCAGGAACAGTACTTTACCTCCGCGCGCGAGGTAGGCCTTGAGCATGTCCACTTCAGCGGGGAAGAAATCGGTTTTCGGTCCGGCCACGACGAGGACCGAGGCATCCGCCGGCACCTCTTTCTGCTGTGCCAGCACGAGCTTGTCGAGGCCGTAGTTGTCCGAGCCCAGCGCCGCCGCGATGGTGCTGTACCCGCTGCGCTCGCTGCCGTCGGTGCTCTTCTCGCCGTGGCCCTGCACGAAATACACCTTGTGCTGTGTGCCCTGGATGATCTTGATCAGGCCGTTCGTCAACTCCTGCTCGCCATCCGACGTCACGCGTTCGGTCCGGCCGTCATACTCGAACACAACAGTGCCGAGCGCCTGAATGTTGTACTGGTTGGCCAGAGCCGGACGCTTGACGGCGTCGATGTATTCGACCGACACCTGCCGGGAGGCATACTGATACTCATCGAGCCGCTCGCGGAAGCGGGCGAAGTCGTCTGAGCCGGCGAACACCTTGATCCGCACGGGCTTCTGAAGCCCCTGCAGCACTTTTCGGGTCTGGTCCGACAACGAGTACTGTTTGCCCGCGGTCAGATCCCACCGCTTGTTGTGCCTGGATCCGAGGTAGTTGATCGCAACCAGGATCCCGAGCACGACGACGACGCTGGCGGCGGCCAGCGTGCCGAAGCGCGTAAATGACGTGTTTCGTGTCGATCACGCCGCGTGCGAAGTCCTCGAAATGATCGACGATGGACAGATAGGTGACGACCGCGCGGGCGGTCGGCCCGGACGACTCACCGATCCAGCTGATGACCCAGAGCATCAGGAACACGGCGAAGGTCAGGAAGCCGGCGACGATCTGGTTTTTGGTGAGGCTGGAGATCAACAGGCCGACGGAGATGAAACATCCGCCCATGAGAATAAGCCCCAGGTACCCTGCTGCCACCGGCCGCCACTCCGGATTGCCGTAGACGAACAAAATCGACATGTACAGCAGCGTCACGAACAGCATCGCGACGTACAGGCCGAGCGCGCCCAGGAACTTGCCGATGATGATCTGGAAGTCTGTGAGCGGTGACGTCAACAGCAGCTCGATCGTGCCGGACCGTTTTTCCTCGGAATAGGTCCGCATGGTGATCATGGGCATCACGAACAGGATGATGATCGCGGCGTTCTGCAGCACGTAGCGGATCATCTGCTGGTTGACGTTGGGGCTCGCGCCCCCGCCGAACTGCATCATCTGCTCGCTCTGCCGCACGAAGATCGTCAGGAAGACGTAGAAGAACCATCCGAACAGCAAGGCGAACAGGCCGATGATGATGTAGGCAATGGGCGACGCGAAGGTCGAGCGGAGTTCCTTGTCGGCGATCGCCAGGATGTTACGGATGCTGCTCACTGCGCGTCTCCTCCGGAATCTCTTCGGTCGTGACCTGGAGAAACACTTCCTCCAGGCTCATGCGCATGGGGCGCAGCTCGAGCAGACCCCAGCCGCGCGTGACGACGGCCCGCGCGATTTCGCGCCGGACGTCGGTGCCGCGATCGCTTTCGACCTCGAACGCGCCGTGTGTCGTACGCTCGTCAGCCGGACCGACGCGTGTGACCCCCGGAATCGCGGCCAGGGCCGGCGCCGCGTCCTCGCCGCCGGCGTCGAGCTGGACGAACATCGTCTCGGCGCCCTTGAGCCTGGCGGTAAGCGCCTCCGGCGTATCCACCGCGACCACCCGTCCCTTGTTGATGATGATTACGCGCTGGCAGGTCTGCGCGACCTCGGGCAGGATGTGGGTGCTCAGCACGATGGTGTGATCCCCGCCGAGGCCGCGGATCAGATCGCGCGTCTCCATGATCTGCTTCGGGTCGAGGCCGGCGGTCGGCTCGTCGAGAATCAGCACCTCGGGGTTGTGGATCAGCGCCTGCGCGAGACCGACGCGCTGACGATACCCCTTCGATAACTTGCTGCAGTGCCGGTCGGTCATGTCCGCGACGCGGGTGCGTTCCATCACGGCGTTGACGCGGTCCTTTCGCTCCCGGCTGGGAACGCCTTTGATGCGCGCGACGAAGTCCAGGTACTCGCGAACGGTCATCTCCGGGTAGAGCGGCGGGGTTTCCGGCAGGTAGCCGGTGCGCTGTTTGGCCTCGATCGGTTGGTTGAAGAGGTCAAATCCGGCGACATTCGCGCGTCCCTCGGTCGGCGGCATGTACCCCGTCAAAATCCGCATCGTCGTGGTCTTGCCGGCCCCGTTCGGACCGAGAAAGCCCAGTATTTCCCCGCGTTCCACTCGAAAACTCACGTCGTCGACCGCGGTGACGCGGCCGTAGCGTTTCGTAATGTGCTGAACCTCGATCACTTATTGACTCCCGTTCCTACTCCGGTCGCGGACAGGAGGTTCCGCGCGATGGGGCTCGGCGAAACCCTTATCTCCAAACAGCACGTTTAGTTAGAGCCCGATCCCGCATAGTAGCGATTGCGGGAAAAACGTGTCAAGAGATGGCGGGGTTGATCTCGCACCTCAACGGGGGTATAAATATATGAGCTACTGTTCATATATTCACGTGTCCGAACGCCACTCCGCCACTTTGGTTCCCTCTACACCCAAAGACGATGCCTGCGAGGCACCGCATCTGGACCCGCGCGGCGCGCAGGCGCGACGCCAGGACCTCATGTCTCCTCGTGCCGTCGAAGCCCTTGCGGAGACCTTTCGCGTTCTTGGTGATCCGACCCGGGTCCGCATCCTCGACGCCATCGCCGCCGGAGAGTTGTGCGTGTGCGACATCGCGTCCCTTGTGGGGATCAGCGAGTCTGCGGTCTCGCATCAGCTTCGGCTGCTTCGCGGCATGCGCCTGGTCCGCGCCCGGCGCGCCGGCCGCCTCGTGTTCTATACCGTCGACGACCAGCACATCCTGGAATTGCTGAAACAGGCGCTGACGCATGTGACTGAACAGCTCTCAGCCGTCAGCTCTCAGCTGTCAGCTGGGAATCTAATAAATGAACTCGCAGGGCCCGATCGGTGAGCTGAAAGCTGAGAGCTGATAGCTGATAGCCATGCCTGAATGCTCCGTCTGCGAAGTGCACGCCGAGTCCACCTTCAAGGTTGAGGGGATGGATTGCCACGAGGAAGTCGCGATCCTCGAGCGGCGTCTCACGCGGCTGGCCGGGCTCGAGGCGTTGAATGCTGACGTGGTCGGCCAGCGGCTCCGTGTGACGTACGACGGCGCCAAGCTGACGACGGCAGGTATTGCCGAGGCTGTCGCCCAGACCGGGATGCGGGCGTGGCTCGAGCATGAAGATCCGCGGCCCGTCGCGCGGGACGCCGCGCTCAAGTGGCGTCTCGTCTGGACGTCCGGTGTCGCGCTGACGACGGGGCTCATTCTTCAAGCCTTCGACGCGGCGGCCGCGTTGTCAGTGCCCGCGTTGGTCCTGTCGATCGTGTCGGGAGGCATCTTCACGGCTCGCCGTGCGGCCGCGTCGCTGCGTGCAGGAGCCCTCGACATCCATGTCCTGATGCTCGTCGCCGTGGCCGGCGCCGTCGTCCTCGGCGAATGGTCCGAGGCCGCGTCAGTGGTCTTCCTGTTCGCGCTCGCCCAACACCTCGAGTCGCGGGCGATGGAACGCGCACGAGGCGCGATCCGCGCACTGATGGACCTCGCGCCCGCCGAGGCTCTGGTTTGGCGGGCCGGGCGCGACGTCCGACTCTCAGTGGACGACGTAAGAGTTGGGGACCTGGTTGTGGTGCGTCCAGGCGAGAAGGTTCCGCTGGACGGTGTCGTGCGCGGCGGCGTCAGCCACGTCAATCAGGCGCCCGTGACCGGTGAGTCGCTGCCGGTCGAGAAGCGGGACGGTGCTGAAGTATTTGCTGGCACGATCAACGGGCGCGGCGCGCTCGACGTAGAGGTGACACGGCTGCGAGGCGACTCGACGCTGGCGCGCATCATTCACCTTGTCGAGCGCGCGCAGGCACAGCGCGCGCCCAGTCAAACGTTCGTTGAGCGTTTCGCGCGTGTTTATACGCCGGTCGTGCTGGTGCTCGCCGCGCTCGTCGCGGTCGTTCCGCCGCTCGCGGGCGGTGCCTGGGACGTGTGGGTCTACCGCTCCCTCGTGCTGCTGGTCATTTCCTGTCCCTGCGCGCTGGTCATCTCGACGCCGGTCTCCATCGTGTCCGCACTGGCCGCGGCCGCGCGGAAAGGCGTGCTCATCAAGGGGGGCGCCACGCTCGAGCGATTGGCGTCGGTGCGATGTATTGCGTTCGACAAAACCGGTACGCTCACGAAAGGGCGGCTCCGCGTGGAACACATCGTCCCGTTGGGGAGCGCCTCGGTGTCGGAAATTCTCGATGTTGCCGCCTCGATCGAAGCCCGATCCGAACACCCGATCGGCCGCGCGATCATCGAACGGGCGGACGCTGACGGTGTGTCGGGCTCACCGGCCGCACGTTTTCACGCACTGCCGGGCCGGGGCGCGGAGGGGTATTTGGGCGACGTGGCGGTGGTGGTCGGAAGCCACCGGCTGTTCGAAGAGCGCCAGATGTGCAGCGCGGCTGCGGAACAGGCGCTCGACGACCTCGCCGCCGCAGGCTGCAGCACGGTATTGGTGGGCGCAGACGGTGTGACGATTGGCGTCATCGGCGTTGCCGACGAAACCCGAGAGGCCGCGTCCGGCGCAGTCGCGGTGTTGCGCGGCCAGGGGGTCGAACATCTGGCGCTGCTGACCGGCGATCATGAGGCCGCCGCGAGCTCCCTCACGACCGCGCTCGGACTGGACGAGTAC
>JAIVJE010000360.1 GCA_020200195.1 Acidobacteriota bacterium
CCCACACGGCGGTGCCATCGAATGCCTGCACCGATGTCTCGACGTCGTGAAAGTCAGGCAGCGACAGATGCGACACGACCAGCCGGTCTGCATCTGCATACGGCAGCGGCTTGATCAGCACGGCATTGACCACGCTGAAGATGGCCGTCGTCGCGCCGATGCCAAGCGCCAGCGTCACGAGCGCGATGAGGCTGAAGCCGGGGGCGTGCAGGAAGGCTCGAGTCGCGTAGCGGAAATCGTTCAGCATAGAAAGACCTTAGAAAGGGACAAGGGACAAGGGACAAGGGAAAGGGACAAGGGTCATTCGTCGCAGCGCATCGATTGGGTTCACACGCAACACGCGGCGTGACGGGAAGTAACTGGCGAGCACTGCGATACCGAGCAGCACGAGCGCGACGGATGCGAACGTCACCGGGTCGGTCGCGCCAACGCCGAAGAGAAAACGGCCCAGCACCTGCTGCCGCTACGCCCCCGGCCAGGCCGATCGCCGTTCCGACGCCTGCGAGGACCAGCCCTTCGCGCAGCACGGGCAACACGATCTGTCGCGGCCGAGCCCCGAGGGCGATGCGGATGCCGATCTCCCGCGTCCGCTGCGTGACCGAATAGCTGATGAGGCCGTACACGCCGACTGCTGCGAGCACGAGCGCCATCAAGGCGAACGCGCCGAGGACAAACGTCCTGAACCGCGGCTCGTCGACGGACCGGTCGAGCACGTTCTGCAGCGTGCTCAGCTTTCCCGAAGAGAGGTCGGCGTCGATCCTGGCGAGCTCCGATCGCAGGAGCGTCGCGACCGGCTCGTCAGCGAGACCGCTGCGGACCGCGACATTGGTAAAGGGAAGCGGAAACTGCTGATACGGGAAATACAACAGCGGCGGCGGCGCCTCTTGCAACCCGAGCTGACGGACGTCTCCCACGATGCCTACGACCGTCATCCACGGCGAGTTTGGATCGTCTTCGAATCTCAGGTGTTTCCCCAGCGCGTTCTCCCCGGGCCAGTACTTGCGCGCCAGCCCGGCGCTGACGATGACCACGCCGGGACCGGTCGCAATGTCGCGGCCGTCGAAAATTCGACCAGCGACAAGCGGAATGCCCATGGCGGAAAAGTACCCTCCCGACACCGAGCCGAAATGGGTGAACGGTCGATCGTCGCGCGACATGGATGTCCGTCCTTCTATCAGGAAGACACCGCTGGCGTTGCTCCCACGAAGAGGCCCGGGGAACCCCACTCCGACAGCCTGAAACTCGGGCCGGGCTAGAAGGCTTGCGAGGACCCGGTCGTACAGCGCCGTCTGGGCGGCGCCGGTGGGATAGCGCGTTTGCGGAATGGCCAGGCCTATCAGCGTCACGTTCTCGGCGCGCAGGCCCGACTCGACACGCTGCAGGCGGATGAAGCTGTTGACGAGCAGGCCAGCGCCCGCGAGCAGCACCAACGTCAGAGCGATCTCCGCGACGACTAGCGCGGCACGGCCGCGCGTCCTCGCGGCGCTCGTGCGCTCGCCACTCTGCTTGAGTGCGGTGGACGCATTCGCGCGTGACGCCTGGAGCGCGGGCATGACGCCGAAGAGCACACCCGTCGCGAGCGCCACCGAGAGTGTCGCAAACGCCACGACGCGGTCGAGCGTGATGCCGTCGGCGCGCGGGACGCCGTCGGGCAGCAGCCGCACGAGAAGCACGGTGAGCCACGCTCCGACGAGCAGGCCGGTCAGGCCGCCGGCGATCCCGAGGACCAGACTCTCCGTCAAGAGCTGACGGATCAACCGTCGCCGATTTGCGCCCAGCGCCGCGCGAATCGCGAGCTCGCGCCGCCGTCCTGTCGCGCGCGCGATGAGCAGGCTGGATACGTTGGCGCAGGCGATCAGCAGGACGAGGCCCACGGCGGCCTGCAACACCATCAGCGCGGGTCGCACGTCGCCGACCAGCGTCTCGTGAAGAGGCAGGATCCGGATGTCCCGGCCGGCCGACGTGGAAGGATGGTGTTGCTGAATCACGGACGCGACTCGATGCAGGTCCTGTTGCGCCTGTTCGAACGTGATCCCAGGTTTCAGCCGGCCGATCGCCTCGAAGTACCGGATCTCCCGCTCGGTCAGCGGTTCGGCTGAATCGACGGGCGAGGGAGGGACCGGCTTGTCTGACAGGATCCAGATGCGGGTGCTCTCAGGCCAACCGGCGCGGGATGGCAGGACGCCGGTCACCGCGTGCGGCTCTCCGTTGAGACGCACGCGCTCCCCGACCGCCCGTGCCTCGTCCCCGAACAACCGCCGCGCGGTTTCGTGGCTCAGGACCACCAGGCGTTCGCCGGCCGTGGCATCGGCGGCTCGGGTGAACGTCCGGCCGTGCATCGCGCCGACCGACAGCACGTCGAAAAAGTCTGCGGTCACGTAGACACCCTCGACGTGCACTCCAGCACCTTCCGCGCGTGCCACGGAAAAGGCCCCGGCTCGGTAACCCGCGATCGCGGTCAGCGACTGATTCTCGCGCTGCAGATCGAGGAAATCACCCGCCGAGTGATTGCTCCGCGACTCGTCCGTCGTCGATGTCCAGACCTGCACGAGCCGATCTGGATCACCGTACGGCAGCGGCCGCAGCAGCACACCGTTGACGACACTGAAGATGGCGGTGTTCGCACCAATCCCCAGCGCGAGCGTGACAATGGCGATCGCGGTGAAGCCGGGGTTCCGCGTCAACGCGCGCGTGGCGTATCGAAAGTCACTGAACATAAAAAGGGACAAGGGACAAGGGAGAAGGGACAAGGGAGAAGGGAAAAGGGACATTCGGGAACGCGCGTTCCTTTTCGCGTGTGAGATCATTGCATTCGGCCGCCTCGTGGCCGACCGCGGGTACCTGATGGCCCGGCTGGCGGCACAACTGGTGGCGGCCGGTGGTTCGGTCGGCGCCAATCTCGAGGAGGCCGCCGAGGCCCAAAGTAAAGCAGACTTCATAGCCAAGAATTTCATCGCGCTCAAGGAGGCTCGGGAAGCGAGGTTCTGGCTGCGCCTGATATCTGCGTCCGAGAAGTCACGCTCGGCGCCGGCCCAACCGTTGATCACGGAAGCCTCAGAATTCGTCGCCATGTTGACCGCTGGAATAAAGCGAGCGCGTTCAAATCCTCACCGAGGCCAACGGTAAATCGCACCGTCTTCTTTTTCCCTTGTCCCTTGTCCCTTGTCCGTTGTTATTCGGCGCGCAGCGCGACCATGGGGTCTACGCGCGTCGCGCGTCGCGCGGGCACATACGCGGCGAGCAAGGTGGCGCCGACCAGCAGCGCAATGGCGGCAGCCAGCGTCGGCGGATCCGCGGCGCCGACCCCGACGAGCGCTCCCGAGAGCGCGAACGTGACGGCGACCGCCGGCGGCGCACCCCAGAGCAGCCCCCACATGGCGACGTGCAGTCCTTCGCGGACGAACAGGTGCATGACGTCGCGCCGCTCGGCTCCGAGCGCCATGCGCACACCGATTTCGCGCGTGCGCCGCGTGACCGCGTAAGCCATCACGCCGTACAGGCCCAACGCTGCGAGCACCAGCGCCAGTCCGCCGCAGACCGCGAGCAGCGACGACAGCGCCTGCTCGCCGTCGAGGCGCTCGGCGACGTACTGCGCCACCGGCCGCGACGCGAACAAGGGCAGATCGGAATCGAGCCGACTCACGGTGTCCTCGATTTCCCGGATCGTCTGCCCCGGTGGCCGCGGAGACCATGCGATGAGCGAGATCTCGCCTTCAGTCTGCGCGTGCGGGAGGTAAACGGCGGGCCAGCGTCGTTCGGTGAACTCGTCGATCAGGACGTCGCGGGCGACGCCGACGACCGTGACGAACGGGCCGGACGGTCCTTCCACGGAGAACCGCTGCCCCAGGGGCTCTGCATCCGCCCAATACCTCCGCGCCATGGTTTCGCTGATGATCGCCGCATCGGGGACCTCTTTCAGGTCCGCGTCGGTGAAATCCCGGCCACGGACGATCGGGATCTGCAACGTCGAGAAGAACCGTGTCCACACCCGGTTGACGGACGCTCGCTCCGGGCGAGCGTTTGGATCCTGTGTGCGGCCGGGAATGGTCAGCTCGTGGCTGAAGACGCGCCCCCCCAAGGGGATCAGGTGAGCAAGCGTCGCGTCGCGGACACCGGGTAGTGCCCGCACCTGCTCGAGCAACCGCACATAAAACGCGGCCGCCCGCGGCGCGTCGTAGTTCTGGAGGCGCAGGTCCATCGACACTGCGACCCGGTCGGTGTACGCGAAGCCGACGTCGGAGTGCCACGCCTGCGACAGCCCTCGCATGAACAGTCCCGCCCCGACGAGCAGGACGAGCGAGACGGCGAGTTGTGCGATGACGAGGGCCCGCTGCAGCCGTGACGTTCGTGGGCGCGCGTCGCTGCCCGGTTCGGATCGCAGAGATGGCAGGAGGTTCTGTCCCGCCGCCCGCAGCGCGGGCGCGAGTCCGAATGCCGCGCCGGCGCCCAGCGACACCAGTGCCGTAAACAACAGGAGCCGCCAGTCTGGCGCGTTGTCTACGCGCACCGGCACATCCGCAAACCGGACCATCGCTTCGGTTCCCCAGAGCGCCATCAACAGACCGGCGCACCCCGCCAGCACAGACATGATCAGGCTTTCCACAAGAAGCTGACGAACGAGCACGCGCCGGGTAGCTCCCACGGCGATTCGAATGCCCATCTCGCGTTGACGCCCCGCTGAGCGCGAAAGCAACAGGCCGGCGACGTTCGCGCACGCAATGAGCAGTACCGTCAGCGTCAGACCGAGAATCAGCGCCGACATCGGGAGCACCTGCGCGCGGTCGGCGGGATCGGTGCCCTGGAACGTCTTGACGGTAACGAAGAACCCTTTATGAGACGTCGGCTCCGCCTGCGCGATTGCGCCGGCCACGCCGGAGAGGACCACCTGCGCCTGTTGCGGTGTGGCACCGGATGCCAGGCGGCCGATCGCCTTGAGCCACCATGTATCGCGCGATGCCGCGCGAATGCCCGGGAGGGCCGTCGCGTGCATCATCAGCGGAACCCAGGCGTCCGACGGCGACAGGAGATCAGGTCCGGCAAATCCTTCGGCAGTGACGCCCACGATTGAGAACGCCTGCCCGTTGATGACCGCCGGACGTCCCACGATGCCTGGATCGCCGCCGAAGTGGCGCTGCCAGAGCCCGTGGCTGATGATCAGCACTGGATGCGTGCCACTGCGATCCTCTTCCGGAAGAAAGTGCCGGCCCGCGGCCATGCGCACGCCCAGGACGTCGAACATGTTGCCGCTGACGACCTGACCGGTCACCCGAACTGCCTGGCCCGCCGCGCTCATGCTGAGCGGCGCCTCCGTAAACACGAACGCGTCCTCCAGCACATCCCGTCGTCCGCGGAAGTCCAGAAAATCCGGATAGGTCAGGTTCCCACGGGGCCCGTCCGGCGCGGTCGACGCTGAGGCGATCCAGACGAGCCGGTCAGGCTTGTCGACAGGCAGCGGTTTGAACAGCATGGCGCTGAAGATCGAGAACACCGCCCCGTTCAGGCCAATGCCGATCGCGAGCGTCATGATTGCGACCGCCGCGAACCCGGGGTTCTTGGCCAGCAGCCGCACTGCGTAGCGGATGTCGTTTTTCATGTCCCTACTCTGCGCGGAGCGCGGAAACGGACTCGACCCGTAACGCCCGTCGAGCCGGCACGTAGCTGGCGACGAGCGCGGCATGAGCACCTCGGATCGGGGTCGCTGGGACGTGCGTAGCGAACCTCCTGCCATGAGGCGCGAATGGCGGAAGGTGCATCACGTCAGCGAGTTGGCATCGACTCCTGGGCGGATGCGGGTCCCTGCGGTGTTCGCATTCGGTCAGACCTGTTCCAGGAGTGGCCGATCGGGGACAGCCACCTTTTTTTTGGG
>JAIVJE010000070.1 GCA_020200195.1 Acidobacteriota bacterium
TCTCGCGCCCGTGTACCGTCCGAATTCTCATGTCCTCACACTTGGCGAACCGACGCAGGCCGGCCGTCGCGCTATTTTTACGCTCCCCGACGATCGAACTCGGCTTCGTGCCTCAGTGCTTCGTCGTTGATCGCGGCAACGAACGGTTGCTCGTTCGTGGTCACGACGACGACGCCGCCCGGCGTGACGTTATGACGGCGTCGATCTTCTTCATGGTCCCAGCCGATGACGGCCCCCCGCGGAACGACCACGTCACGATCGATGATGGCGCGCCCGATGCGGGCGTGGCGCCCCACCCGTACACCGGGCATCAGGATGCTCTGGTCGACCTCGCAGAAGCTGTGGACCCGCACGTTGGGACACAGCACGCTGCCCGACACGCGGCTGCCCGAAATGATGCACCCGGCGGAGATGATCGAGTCCAGCGCCTGACCGCAGCGGCGGCCTTCGTCCGCGAACACGAACTTCGCCGGCGGCGCCTGAAGCTGGTAGGTGCGGAGCGGCCACTCAGGATCGTAGAGGTTGAATTCCGGATTCACCCGGCACAGATCCATGTTGGCGTCGTAGTACGCGTCCAGCGTGCCGATGTCGCGCCAGTACTTCGAGGCTTTCTTGTTCTCGTCGTAGAACCGGTAGGCGTAAACGGGGACCTTGTCGATCAACTTCGGGATGATGTCTTTGCCGAAATCGTGCGTACTCGACTCCCCCGCGTCCGCCTCGAGAGCGGGGACGAGGACGTCCATGTCGAAGATGTAGATCCCCATCGAGGCGAGCACGTGCTCGCCGCCCGGCAGATCCGTCGGCTTTTCCAGAAAGCCCGTGAGCCGCTGGTGCTGGTCGACCTGCAGGACGCCGAAACGGTCCGCTTCCTCCGATGGCACCTCGAGCGCGGCGAGCGTCGCGCCGGCGCCGCACTCCCGATGCACCTTGAGCATCTTGGAGTAGTCCATCTTGTAGACGTGGTCGCCTGACAGCACGATCAGGTGCCGTGGACCCTCGCGGAGGATGGAATAGAGGTTCTGATATACCGCGTCGGCGGTGCCTTGGTACCAATGCTCGCCGACCCGCTTCTGAGGGCTGAGGATTTCGACGAACTCGCCGAGCTCGTCCGCCACGACGCTCCATCCCATGCGAAGGTGACGACTGAGCGAGAGCGACTTGTATTGCAACGCGATGAAGATGCGCCGCAGCCCCGAATTGATGCAGTTGCTGAGGGTGAAATCGATGATGCGGTACGGACCGCCGAAATAGACCGCCGGTTTGGCGCGTTCTTTCGTCAGCGGGTAAAGACGTTCGCCGACGCCTCCGGCGAGGACCATCACGAGTGTGTCGTCCAGCACGCAGCCCCCTTCAGCGCTTCAGTATGCAACGAACGCAGGGTAGCCGGGATAGGCGGGAATACCAGTGGTTAGCGATACGCTCACGTCCAGCCAACGGCGCACGCGAGGCATGGCGGCTGATGATATCACCGGAGCCCGCGGTTTTGACTTAGGCAGGGAGGTCGCCTATGATCGATGCGATCAGTCAGGTCGATGCTGCGGAAACCGGAGCGATTTTCAGTATTTCGGCGCGCATACCCCGCTCCGGTCTGTCTCGCTGGCGTGTTCGCAGTGCACGTGGTGCTTCCCGCCCTCGGGGCACCGCAGACAAGATTCACGCGCAAGCAGCAAGACAAGGAACAGGATCGGATCGAGCAGGCCCAACGCAAGGAAGGTGAGGCCATCCTCGGGCTCGCCGACGCGGCGATGGCGGGACGGCCGGCCCCCTCTGACTTCGCGATCTCCTGGCGCAACGATTTTCTGAAGGCCCAACAGGGCACATTCGTCCCGTTCACCGTCATCGTCGACGCTTCGAAGCTCAGGACGCCGGACGCGCTCTTGTATGTGCGGGCGGCCCCTCGCGGGCCGCGCAGTCTTTCGGCAACGGGTTCCACGGACGGCGACGACAAAGAGAAACCCCGCAAGCGACGGGGACGAGAAGTCGACGCGGCGGACACCTACCCGGTCGATGCAATCTTTCAGATCGAGTTGAAGCCGGAGCCGGGACAGATTGCACGAGTCAGCCGAGGGTTTTCAGTGTCGCCCGGCGACTACGATATCTACGTCGTCGTCCGCGAGCGGAGCGGCGAAGCACGGCCGGCGCCCAAAGCGTCCGTGCTGAAGCAGCCGATTTCGGTGCCGAACTACTGGTCGAATGAGCTGACCACCAGCACTGTCATTCTGGCGGACCGCTTGACGATGCTGACGGAGCCGCTGGGGGCGGACGACCAGATCGAACGGCCTTACGTCATCGGGTTGAATGACGTCCGGCCTGCGCTGGATGCGCAGTTTCGACGGCACGAGGAGCTGATCTTCGTATTCCTGGTATATAACCCGACGGTGGCGGCCGACAACGAATTCGACGTACAGGTTGAGTACCATTTTTTCAGGAAGGCGGGGACCGCCGGCTCAGCCGGCCCTGTGCAGCCGGCGGGCGACCATCCGCCGGAACGCGACGGGGAGCAGTATCTGAATCGAACAGATCCCCAACGCTTCAACAGGTCGACAATGGGGCTCCAGTTCGATCCGGCCGCGGGCCATCCGGTTATGGCGGGCCAGGGCGTCCCGCTTGCGGGATTTCAGGACGGGGAGTATCGTCTAGCTATAAAGGTTTCGGACCTGCTTGCAGGACGATCGGTTACCCGGGACGTCAGTTTCACGGTGGGTTCGTAGCCAGGAAGCAGAAGAAGGAAAGGGCATGCGACGCCTTAGCCGGGTGCTCACGGCGGCGATCATCGGGACGGGATCAGCGTTGGCCCCGGCGGTCTCGTATGCGCAACCGCAGACGGCCGGCGCGCCGCAGACCGCCCGCGCGGTACGCGGGGCCATCAGTGGGACGGTCCACGACGAGCGTGGCGGACCGCTGCACGGTGCCATGGTCACAGCTCTTGGCGCGACGATGGCGATGACCATCAGCGACGAGAAGGGCCAGTTTTCGATTGACGCCTTGCCGGTCGGCGAATACATCCTTCGAGCCAATCTGACCGGTTTCGCGTCGTCCCAGCGCGAGCTGGTGCGCGTCGGTATGTCCAGGCCCGCCACCCACCGCCTGCAGTTACGCCGCCTCGACAGCGCGGTCGGCACGACCGGAACGGTCACGCCGGTGAGCTCGCGGCCGATCATGGCCGCCGGCTTCGGCCTGGCGCCCGTCACGGTGGTCGCCGGCAATCGGCGCGCCGACACCAGCCGGTGATTGGTCCGTGCGGGCGGCCATGAGCGAGGGCGATCTCTCCTCGTGGATCGTTGCAGGCGCATTCGCGTCCAAGCCGGGTTCGTCCCACGCCTATAAATTCGGGTTGTCGTATAGCACGCAGGAATACCTTGGGGGTAACCCGGCGGCGCTCGCCGCGATGACCGATGGAAGCCGAAACGTCGGTGAGATCTACGGCTTTGATCGATGGGCGCTGGGTTCCAAGGTGGCCGTGGAATACGGCGGGCGCTATGCGCGCTATGACTACCTGCAGGAGGGCGGTCTCCTGAGCCCGCGCATGGGTGTGACTGTCGAACCATTTCGCGACACGCGCATCAAGGCAACGATTGTCCAGCGCATGATCGCTCCCGGCGCCGAGGAGTTTCTCGCGCATGGTATTCCGGGCCCGTGGCTCCCGCCCGAGCGCACGTTCGCGCCGCTCGGCGGACCGGGAGACACCAACGCGTTCACCGTAGAACGCGCGCGGTCGCTCGATGTCCTGGTGGAGCACGAGTTCGACGCGACGTTCGTCGTCGGCATGCGGCGCTTCTATCAGACGGTCGATGACCAGCTCGTGACGTTATTTGGCCGCGATGCCGGGGGAGATCCACAGGCCGTGGGCCACTATTATGTAGCGAGCGCCGGATCGGTCGATGCCGACGGATGGGGAGTCCATCTCAGCAGCCCGCAGACCAAGCGTGTCCGGGGTTCTGTGAATTACAGCGTCACACGCGCGCGCTGGATTTCGCGCGGTGACATGTCCGCCGTCGCAGCCTGGGCACCCGCGTCGATCCGGCCCCAGACCGAGGAACTGCACGACGTCACGACCTCGCTGGAAACGGACATTCCAGAGACGGCGACCCGCGTGTTCATCCTCTACAAATTGAACACCGGCTACACGGGGAGCAATTCCAGTTTCGCGCGCCCGAGCCTCGACGCTCGCTTCGATGTGCAGGTCAATCAGGCCCTGCCGCTGAGCCTGGCCGGTACTCAGTGGGAAGTTCTCGTCGGGATTCGGAACCTGTTCCGGGATCCCAACGATCCTGGATCTGTCTACGACGAGCTCCTCGTCGTCAGGCCCCCCAAGCGCGTCGTCGGCGGTTTCCTGGTGCGTTTCTAAACCCTGGCGCCGACCGTCGCAGCCTCCTACGACTTTTTGAATCCGGCGTCCAGCGTGTTGGAACCACGCTGTGGAGCGTCGTCGTTTCCTCAGCAGAAATCACTGAGAATCAATGAGTTGCGGCGTGATCCACAGGAACGTTCAGGGAACGCGCTTTGCTTCCCTCGCGACGGATACCCTTTCTTGTTGAACACAGAGCAGCCTCTGCGGGCTGGGCAGAGAGGTCGGGCGTGGATTCGACTGGCGGCGCAGCTTGCCGTCGTTGCGGTCCTCCTGTGCCTTGCCGCGCTGAATATCGCGGGTCGTGCCGCGTGGTCGGAGATGGAGGACGGGGTCCTCTGGGCAGCCAGCACAGGCGGCCTGACGGCGCGCGAAATCGCCGCTGGGTCGCCGGCTGAGCGCGCCGGCTTGCGCGTGGGCGACGTGCTGATGGCGATCGACCGGAAACCGGTCGACTCGATCGACGATGTCGTCGCGGCGCTTCATGCCGCGTCAGACGGCCAGGCCCTCAGCTACACCGTCCTGCGGATGCAGGCGCAGGCGCTGATCGACGTTGCCGTGGCGCCAATTCCTTCGGGGCCCCTGCCTCTTTATTACGTCCTCGCCTCCGTGGGCATTTTCGCGTTGCTTGTGGGTGCGTCCGTGCGGCTGCGGCGTCCCGAAAATCAGGCAACGCTGCACTTCTTCTGGCTGTCAATTGCCTTTTTTGGCGTGCTCGCGTTTTCGTTCAGCGGCCGGCTCGACCTGCTCGACCTGGTTTTCTACTGGGCCGACGTCGTGGCGATGCTCCTGCTGCCTCCGTTGTTCGTGCACTTCGCGCTGGTTTTTCCGGAGCGGCCGGGAAGCTGGGCGCGTTCCGACGCCGGCCGTACTCTGCTGCCCGTTCTCTACCTTCCCGCGTTGCTGCTCTTCGGAGCACGGCTCGCGACCATCGTTCGGGGAGGCCGCCCCGGCGAAGTGCTGTCTCGCGTGATAACGCTCGTCGAACGGGCGGAGACCCTGTGCCTGGCGGCCGGTCTGATCGGCGGGCTGGTGGTGATGAGCCGCGCGCTCGGCCACGTGCGGTCCGTGACGGCGCGGAGGCAGCTCCGTTGGATCGTCTGGGGCACCGCGTTCGGCGCGGTCCCGTTCGTCCTCGGGTACGGCCTGCCGTTCGCGTTCGGGTTCACGCCGCTCGGCGGCTTCGAGTTCACCGCGGTGCTGCTCGCGCTCGTGCCCCTCGCCTTCGCATCCGCCATTGTGCGCTACCGGTTGATGGACGTCGAAGTCATCATCAAGCGCGGGCTCGTGTATGCGGCCGCTCTCGCTGGCATCGCAGCGATCTATTCGGTTCTCCTCAAGCTGGCGAGCGAGGTGTTCTTCAGCGGTGAAGAAGTCCACAACACGGTCATCGCATTGCTGGCGACGGTCGTCGTGGTGCTGTTGGCGCGGCCGTTGAAGAATGCGATTCAGGCCGGCCTCGATCGCGTGTACTACCGGGACCGGTACGACTACCGGCGCGCGCTCGTGGGCTTTGCTCGCGATCTCAACAGCGACCTGGATCTACTGCGCCTGAGCGATCGGCTCGTGCACCGTGTGACCGAGACTCTGGTTGTCGATCGAATGGCGCTGCTGCTCGCGCCGGCGGCGGCCGGGCGGGAAGGCGAGTTCGTCACGATTGCACATACAGGTTTCCCGGGCGTTCCGCCCGCCCTGCCACGTGCGTCGGAGGTCGGCACCCGGCTGCTCTCGGGTCACACGCTGACACTGGACGATCCGCTGTCCCAGCGCCGGATCGACGGGCGGGAGATCGAGTTCTGGCGCGACGCGGGGATCCATTACTTCATCCCGTGCGTGTCCAAGGAAGGGGCGATCGCCATCATGGCGCTCGGCCGGAAAGCGAGCGCGGAGCCTCTGAGCAGCGAGGACATGGCGCTGCTGGCGGCGGTTGCGGCGCAGGCGGCGACTGCACTCGAGAATGGGCGGTTGTACCGGCAACTCCGGGTCAAGGCCGACGAGCTCCAGCGGCTGCGCGAGTTCAGCGAAAACATCCTCGAGTCGCTCAACGACGGCCTGGCGGTGGTGGACCGCGATGACGTGATCGTGCGGTGGAACCGCCGGCTCGAAGAGCTGTATGGGGTGCGCCACGAAGACGCCGTCGGGCACCGCGCGGACGAGGTGTTCGACCAGGGCTTCTTCGAGGTGCTGCGGTCGGCCCGCCGCGATTCTTCAGAAGGCGCCGCGTTTTACCGCGTCCCCCTGGCGACACGCCACGCTCCCGTACGCCGACTCCTGGTGAACGTCGCCACGACACCCCTGCGCGATTCCGGCGAAGCGATCGCCGGCACCATCATCATCGTCGAGGACATTTCGACGAGAGTTCAACTCGAAGAACAGCTGCAGATTTCCGAGAAGATGGCGTCGCTCGGGTTGCTCGCGGCCGGCGTTGCGCACGAAGTCAACACCCCGCTGACCGGTATCTCGAGCTTCGCGCAGATGCTGCTCCAGGGCGCCGATCCGGACGATCCGAAGACGCAGGTGCTCGAGAAGATAGAACGTCAGACGTTCCGTGCCGCCAAGATCGTCAACGGCCTGCTGAACCTCGCGCGTCCGGCGCAGGTCGACAGCGGGCCGGTGGACCTGCATGCCGTCATCAACGATGTGCTCTCGCTGCTCGAGCACCAGTTGCGGTCCGGCAGCATTCAGGTACGGAAGGAGCTGTCCGCAACAGCGCCGATCGTCCAGGGCATCGAGTACAAGCTGCAGCAGGTGTTCCTCAACCTGTTGCTGAACGCGCGCGATGCGATGCCCAAGGGGGGTTGGTTGACGATCGTCACGTGCCAGGGCGCAACGGAAGCCTCGGTCGAGATCGGCGACACGGGGTCAGGCATTCCGGCGGAACAGCTGTCTCGCATCTACGACCCGTTCTTCACGACGAAGGACATCGGAAAAGGCACGGGGCTTGGACTGTCGATTACCTACGGGATCGTTCAGGAGCACGGCGGTGCGATTACCTGCCATAGCTCCGTCGGGCAGGGGACGCGCTTCAGCCTGACACTGCCACTCGCCTCAGCCCGGCAACAGGCCGGGCGCAGCTCGTGAATCCATGAACCGACACGGCTCGATCCTGGTCATCGACGACGAGGAGATCATGCGCGAGATCCTCGACGCCCTGCTCTCGCGGGAGGGGTACGACGTCCGGCTTGCGACGCACGCGGCAGAGGGCCTCGAGCTGGCGCGGACGATGCCCTTCGATGCGGTGATCGTCGACATGATGATGCCGGGCATGGACGGCATCTCGGCACTCGACGAGCTGAAAAAAATAGACGACGACCTTCCCGTGGTGATGATTACGGCGTACGCGTCCGTGGAGAACGCAATTGCCGCGATGAAGCGGGGGGCGTTCGATTACATCACCAAGCCGTTCAAGAACGACGAGGTCCTCGTCGTGCTGCGCAATGCGCTCGCACAGCACCGGCTGGTGGCAGAGAACCGCGCGCTGCGCCAGAACCTGCAGGCGCGCGCGAACCGGTTCGGCGAGATCATCGGACGAAGCTCACGGATGAAGCAGGTCTTCGACCTCATCATCCAGGCCGCGCCGAGCCGGACGACCATCCTGATCAATGGAGAGAGCGGCACCGGCAAAGAGCTGGTGGCGCGCTCGCTGCACCAGAACTCGGCCCGCTCCGATCGCGCCTTCATCACCGTCAACTCCGGCAACCTTCCGCCCGACCTGCTGGAATCCAACCTCTTCGGTCACGTGAAAGGCGCCTTTACGGGCGCCGTGTACCCGAAAAAGGGGCTGTTCGAGCTGGCGGACAAGGGCACTATCTTCTTCGACGAAATCGGCAACATCCCGCTCGACACGCAGGCCAAGCTGCTGCGCGTGATCCAGGAGCGGGAATTCATGCGGCTCGGAGGCGTCGAAACGATCAAGGTCGACGTCCGGATCATCGCCGCCACGAACGTGGATCTGCGGCGGATGATGGAAGAAGGGAAGTTCCGCGAAGACCTGTACTATCGCCTGCATGTCATTACCGTCGAATTACCGCCGCTTCGCGAGCGCAAAGACGATATCCCGCTCCTCGTGCAGCATTTCCTCGACAAGTACGGGCTGGAAAACCAGAAGGCGGACGCGGAGCTGACGCCCGACGCGCTCGACCTACTGCTCGAGTACGACTGGCCCGGCAACGTTCGCGAGCTCGAGAACGTCATCGAGCGCGCCATCGTCCTGTCGCAGGGACTGCGGATCGATGCCGATCTCGTACCGGATCACGTGCGCAGCAGCAAGCGGTTCCAGATGCCGCAGTTCATCGTACCACCCGAGGGAATTTCGTTTCGGGAGGTCATCACCGACTTCGAGAAGCGGCTGATTGAATCCACGCTCGAAGCGGCCGGGGGCGTCCAGAAACGCGCCGCGGAGCTGCTCCACATCAAGCCCACGACGCTCAACGAAATGATCAAACGCCACGACATCCGCCCTCGGCGCAAACGCGGGGTCGCGGCCGCCGGGCGTCCCCATATCGCCGACGCCGACGACGTGAACGGCGAAGGGGGAGCGACGGAAGAACCGGTCAACCGGTAGTCGCTAATCCCCGGGCGCCAGATTCACCGGCCGCGCGGTACCGATTCCTTCAACTGCGCGATCATCTGCTCGTATTTCGCGAGGATCACATCGGCACTCTGTGAACTCGTCGCGGTCGGCGTAGTACAGCCCCGCATTACTCTTGTGACAGTGGTCCACCAGGACCTCGCTGCGCGCGTTCGCGAGAATGGGCGTGCCGACAGCAAACGACTCGAGCGCCAGTAGCGACAGGCTTTCATAAGGGGACGGGACGACCACTACAGTCGCTGCTTCGAGCGCCTGCAGCCGCTCCTGATCCGAGAGTCGTCCGGCAAACCGGATGAAGGGCTCCTCGGGCAGGGGCATCAGCTTGACCCCCATCAGCACCAGCGATGCGTCCCCACCTTCCTGGACGTACGTGCTGAAGTACTCGATCAGCTCCTCGCACCCCTTGCCGGGATCGATGCGGCCGCCGTACAACGCAATCGGACCGTGCAGGCGGTGACGCCGGCGAAAAATCGTTCCCCGCTGGGCGAGGTGCGGACGATAGCTGGGCGAAGACTCGTCGGCTGAGGCCTCGTCATCCGGCCCGTCAGCTTCACGCTCGCTCTCTCGAGGCGGCGTGGAGCCGTCACGCGGGTACGTCTGCGCATGAGGCAAGTCCACGCCGCACCCGATCGTCTCCTCCTCGATGGCCCGGATCGAAAAGTGGGTCGTCAGGAATCGGCGCTCGACTTCAGTGTTGTAGGCGAGCCCTGCCGGCGCACTGAACAGCTCGCGGTAGATGTCAAGCTTGATCGCCGGCTCATCGTGCGCCGTGGGCACGAGGATGCTCTTGTGCGGCGCGATCTTCACACCCAGCACCGTCGGGGCATACAGGTACGTGAAGAAAATGAGGACGTCGTACTGCTGGTGGTTTCGCTCCAGATACTCGATCAGCGCCGGACACCAGGGCCCCTGCTGCCGGAGCCATTCGAGCTCGTCGTCGCGGGTGTGCGGCGTGTTGAAGATCCACTCCGAGTAGCGATTGAACGCATCGATGTCGCGGGTACGCGCGTTGGCGAAACGGCGTACCGTCACGCCCCGGATCCGATCGGAACCCTCCGGATAGTCATTCTTCCAGGTGATATAGTCGCTGGCGCATGTCGTCAGAACCTCCACCTGGTGCTTCGGCGCGAGCCGCTCGGCGATCAGGCGGCAGTGATACTCGGAGCCGCCCAAGATCTCCGTGCCGTAGCGCTGAACGATGAACGCGATCCTCAAAGAATGATTCCTTGCTGTGTGCTGGGAATACCGACCCGTTCGAGCACCTGTGCCAATCGAGTCTGGATACTCTCCGGCGAAAAGTCGGAGAGCCGCCGGCGCTGTCCGGCTAGCACCTGCTCGCGAACCGCCCGATCGTACACGAGCGTTCCAAGCATTTCGGCGGCGACCTCGAGGTCTTTCGGGGCAAACAGGACGCCTGATCCACCCAAGGTCTCCGGCACGGCACCGGCCGCGTAGGCGAGCACCGGGACGTCCGTCGCCATCGCTTCCACCAGCGGCACGCAGAACCCCTCGTGTTCGCTCAGCGACACGTACACGTCCGCCCAGCGGTAATAGGCAGCAAGCTCCTCGTCGGGCACGCGTCCCGTGAAAATGAAGCGGTCCGGTAACATGTCGAGCTCCGCAATCATCGCGCGAATCATCGCGTAGTAACGCGGAACAGCGTCGTAGCGCCCGACGAACACAAACCGGTAGTAACTGTCGATGTAGCGCTTGTAGATCTCGGCCAGCCGGATGTGATCTTCGATGCGCTTGTTCGGGACGATACGGCCGACGAACAGCACATTAATCAGGCCGTCGCCCAGGATCTTCTCGAGTGCGGGCCGGCGCGGCGCACTGATGAGTCGGTCGGTGTTGACGGCAATCGGCATGACCGCGGTAGGCGCAAAGCCTAGCGCTTCGAGCTCCTGCCGGTTGAACGCTGAATCGCCTAACGCAAGGTCTACATGGCCGACGAGCGTCCGAAGCTCCTGCCGTCCGAGCGCGGCAAGCCGGAACAATTGGGCATCGTAAGAGGCGAAGAATGAGGCCGGCGTGACGTTGTGATACTGCAGGATCCGAACACCGCCGAGCGTGCCGAATGCCTCCGTCATCGGGGACGGCAGTGCGAAGTGGAAAATCGTCGCGTCGCCCCTCTTTGCCTCGGGGTCGGTGAATGGTCTGACGTCGCCGCGCAGAGAGTCGTCCACCGTCAGCGCGAAGAGCTCCGAACAGTGTCCGGCGTCACGAAGTATCTGGCGTACGCGACGAGCGCTATCTCCGATGGCGTCGCCACGATGAGCCGCCGGGACCCATTGATTGACGATCATGGTTGTGGCAGCGCCTTGTATAACGCCGGACGGAATTGGCGCAGTTCCTCGAAACGCTCGAACTGGTCGAACTGCTGCCAGAAATCCCAGGCCACTTCTGGCGCGGGCCGGGGCGGACGCCGAAGGAGATCGTCGACATAACGCAGCAGCGTCCCCGCGAAGTCCCTCGCCCGGAGCCTCGCGAGCGCGTCGTCCTGCGTCGCCACCACCGCCTCGGCTATCCGTGGATCGTCCAAGATGGCTTCCATCAATCGAGCGATTTCTCCTGGATCCGCCGTGTCGTAGAGCACGCCCCCGCCGTCCATTGTCGCCGGCACGGCAGTGGCGGCGAACGCGAGGACAGGCACGCCCTTGTAAAACGCCTCGATCAACGGCACACAGAAGCCTTCGTGTTCGCTCGCGCACAGAAACAGGTCCGTCGTGTCGTACAACGCGGTGAGCTCTTCGTTCGAGACATGGCCGAGAAAGTGCACGTCGGGCGTGCCGAGCCTGGCCACGAGGCCCTGCAGCATGGCCAGATACCGCTCGAATCCGGTGTAGGAGCCGACGAGCAGCAGCCGCGCGCGTGGATTGTGCCGCGTCCGGTACACATGGAATGCGCGGATGACGTTCTCGAACTTCTTGTTCGGGATTACGCGCCCGACAAACATGACGTTGGTCCACTCGTCGTCGAAGGTGGCGACGCGGGCGCGATCGGGAGTCACATCGAGGTGAGCGAAGTCGAGTACGACCGGCAGCACGCCTGTGCGAGGAAAACCCAGGTCCTCCAGCTCCCGGCGGTTGTACTCGGAGTCGCCCAGCGCCAGCTCACACCGGTCCATATAGGC
>JAIVJE010000071.1 GCA_020200195.1 Acidobacteriota bacterium
CAGCAGCACCGAGAAGTGGGTGAGCGCTCCGATCGTCGATGTTCTGCGCGCGGCCGTCGAGATCGCCGGCGACTACTATCGTGAGCGCGAGTCGATTGTCTCGGCGCATGCGGCGCGCATCGCGCGTGAGCTTCCGGCCGGCGCGGTGGCCGGCGGCGACGCGGAGTCCGTGCGAAACGCCATCGCCGCCGAGGTGACGCTGGGACGCGTTGCCCTTGTCGAGGTGTATCGACTGCAGCCGGGGGCGGTCCCTGCGCCACTGGTGGCAATCGAGTCCCCGTCGCTCCCGCGGGATCGGGTCCGGGCGACGGCGGACCGCCTCGCGGCGCGCGTCGCGGGCGGGGCGGTCGAGGCCGCGCACGATCCGCTGGATTCCGGCGGGGAGCTGGTGCGCGCCGGCGCAGTGATCCGCGACCGCAGCACAGGCCGCCCCGTCGGCGTGGTAATCGCCAGTCATCATCTTTCGGGTGACATGGTGACGCACTCGCGCCGGATAACGGAGGCGTACGAAGGTTACAACCAGCTGCGTGTGCTGAAGCGGCCTCTGCAGGGTGTGTACCTCTCGCTGTTCCTGATGATGACGCTGATGATTCTCGTCAGCGCGACGTGGATGGGGCTGTATCTCGCCAAGCGCATCACGCGGCCGGTCCACATGCTCGCCGCCGGCGCGCGGGAGATCGGCGCCGGTCACTTCGATCACCGCATCGAACCGGAAACGCGGGACGAGTTCGGATCGCTCGTCGAAGCGTTCAACACGATGGCGGGGGAGCTTGACGCCAACCGGCAGAAGCTCGACCAGTCGCGGTTCGATATGGAGCGCAAGAACCTGCAGCTCGACGAGCGGCGCCGCTACATCGAAACCGTCCTCGAACGCATCGCGACCGGCGTCATCTCGCTCGATGCCGATGGCCGCATCGAGACGATCAATGGCGCGGCGCTCCGCCTGCTCGACGTCGACCGCGCAGTCGTGGGTTCCCGGGTCGAGGACACGTTCGCACGCGAGGATCTCCGACCGCTCGCGCCGCTGTTGCGCCAGGGCACTGGCCCGGTAGCGCAGGAATTTGCGCTGGCGCGCGCGGGCCGCGAGCTGCACCTGGCCGCCGCGACGACACCTCTGTTGCGGGAGGGGGGCGGTATCGAGGGCGCCGTGCTGGTGTTCGACGATGTGACGCCTCTCATCCGGACGCAGCGAGTGGCGGCGTGGCGGGACGTTGCGCGCCGTCTGGCCCACGAGATCAAGAACCCGCTCACGCCGATCCAGCTGTGCGCCGAACGCATGCGTCGGCATTTCGGCGGGGCCGCGGCTCCGACGCGCGCGATCGTCGAGGAATGCACGGAAACCATCGTGGGTGAGGTCGAGTCGCTGAAGGCGCTTGTCGACGAGTTCGCGCAGTTCGCGCGGATGCCGGCGCCGCGCGCCATCCCCTCGGATCTGAACCGCGTGCTGACGGACACGCTCGCGCTCTACAACGGGCTCTTCCGCGAAATCCAGCTGGAACGTCGGTTTGCCGAGGGGTTGCCGCCCGTGCGCATGGACGTCGAGCAGATCCGCCGCGTACTCATCAACCTGATCGACAATGCCGTCGAGGCGCTGGGCGGTGCGACCGGGAGCTTCCGGCCGAACGGCGAGCGGCCGACCATCGTGCTGGAAACCACCCCGGACGCGGTCAACGGTGTCGCGCGTATCACGGTTGCCGACAATGGTCCCGGCATTCCGCTCGCCGATCGCGACAAGCTGTTCATGCCGTATTACTCGACCAAGCGCCGCGGGAGTGGGCTCGGCCTGGCGATCGTCCGCCGCATCATCGCGGAGCATGGCGGCAGCATCGAAGCCACCGACAACGTCCCGAACGGAACCGTATTCACGATAGAACTACCCATCTAGCCTAGGGATCCACCGGTCTCATGAAGCCGAGCGTGCTGATCGTCGACGACGAAGCGGGTGTCCGTTCCGCGCTCGGTGCCGTCTTGCGCGACGAGGGGTACGCGGTGGATGCGGTGGACAGCGGCGAGGCCTGCATCGACCGAGCCGCGCGAAGTCCATACGACGTCATCGTCCTGGACATCTGGCTGCCGGGGATGGACGGGCTCGCCACGCTGGCCAGGTTGCGTGAGCGCCGAGTCGATGCCCCGATCGTCATGATCTCGGGTCACGGCAACATCGAGTCCGCCGTGCGCGCGATCAAAATGGGAGCGTTCGACTTCGTCGAAAAGCCCCTATCACTCGCGAAGGCCGTACTGGTGGTCGGCAATGCCCTGCGGCAGCGACGGCTGGAGGCGGAGAATCGCGCGCTACGCGCCGATGTCGATCGCCGCCTGACGATGGTCGGGGAGAGCTATGTCATGACGCAGCTGCGGGAGCAGGTTGCGATGGCGGCGCCCACTAACGGTCGCGTGCTCATCTACGGCGAGAACGGCACGGGAAAGGAGCTCGTCGCGCGCAGTATCCATGCGCTGAGCCGGCGGCGTACGGGCCCGTTCGTCGAGGTCAATTGCGCCGCGATTCCAGAGGAGCTGATTGAAAGCGAGCTGTTCGGCCATATCAAGGGGGCATTCACGGGCGCTGTGGCCGACCGCCGCGGAAAATTTGAAATGGCCGACGGCGGCACGCTGTTCCTGGACGAGATCGGTGACATGAGCCTCAAGACCCAGGCGAAGGTGCTGCGGGCACTGCAGGAGCAGGTGGTTGAGCCGGTCGGTGGCAGCGGCACCGTGAAGGTCGACGTTCGCGTCCTCGCCGCGACCAACAAGGAACTCCCCTCCGAGATCCGCGCGGGCCGGTTCCGGGAGGATCTGTATTTTCGCTTGAACGTCATCCCGGTTTTCGTGCCGCCGCTCAGGGATCGCGGCGACGACATCCCGCTTCTCGGCGAACATTTCATGGCGGAGCTCGCACGGGAGTACGGACGGCGTCCAAAGAAGCTGGACCCGGGGGCGGCGCTCGGCCTGCGGAGCTACCGGTGGCCCGGCAACGTGCGCGAACTGCGGAACGTCATCGAGCGGCTGATGATCATGGTGCCGGGGGATACCATTACGTTCGCCGACCTCGCGTTCCTCGACGGGGCCAACCTCGCGATTCCGGACCCTCAGGGGGCGCCGCCATTGCCGCTGCACGACGCGCGCGACCGGTTCGAACGCGACTACATTCTGCGGGCGTTGTCGGCGCAACAGGGGAACATCTCGCGCACCGCGGAAGCGCTCGGCGTCGAACGCAGCAATCTGTACCGGAAAATGCGCGCATTCGGTATCGCGCCGGCCCGCAAGGTGGAGGCCGAAGAAGAGCTGAAAGCTGACAGCTGAGAGCCGTCAGCTGTCAGCCTTCAGCTTGTTCTCGAGAATCTGCTCCGGGCCGAACCGCTCGAGCTGCAGGTAGTACTCCGCCGCGGGAATGAGCGCAGCCGATGGCACCAGCCCGACGACTTCGCTTTCCAGAATAGACACGCCGTATCGTGCCGCTTCGCGCTTGACCATCTCGAAAACCCGGAAGATCGGCGTCTTCTGATAGTTCGTCAGATTCATCGACACTTGCGCGAGGTTGCGCTCGTCGACCTTCACGCCCATGGCCTTCACAAAGCGCAGGCCGCCGGTGCTGTGCCGCACTGCCGCCGCGATTTTCCGGGCCACATCGAGTCGATCGGTGTTCAGGTTGATGTTGTACGCGATGAGTGGCATGCGCGCGCCGATGACCGACGCGCCGGCTGACGGATGTGGCGCGGCCGGCCCGAAATCAGGCGCCCACCCCGGCGAGGACATTTTTGCCGCCAGCCCTTCGAACTCGCCGCGCCGAATGTCTTCCAGATTCCTGCGTCCCGGATGGCTGGCCGCCTCCTCGTACAGGAACACCGGGATGCCAAAACGCTCGGCGATGCTGCGACCAACTTCTGCTGCCAGCGCGACGCAGGTCTCCATCGTCACGCCTTCAATCGGCACGAAAGGGACGACGTCGACCGCGCCGAGGCGAGGATGTTCCCCCTGGTGGACACGCAGGTCGATCGAAGCGACGGCGGCTTCGAACAACGCTTCGATGGCAACCTTGAGCGGAGCGGCATCGCCGGCGAGCGTGAAGACCGACCTGTTGTGCGACGGGTCCGAGGAATAGTCGAGCAGGCGCACGCCCGGTGTTCCACGGATGGAGGCCGCCAAGCGCTCGATTACGTCGCCGCGCCGTCCCTCGCTCACGTTCGGGATGCTCTCAATCACGGCCATGCGATGTTGTAACACAAGCTGTTGACCTTCTCCGGCTGAACGCACATAATCGCGGGAAGTTCCACGTCAGCTTCAACTTGCAATGACCGACCCGCTTCGAGCCGACCGACCGCCCGCACCCGCGGACGTGCCGGAGCGCGATCGCGACGCCCACGTCGAGGAGCTGCTCCTCGCGGGTCTCGATAACTACTTCGATGGCCAGCCCGAACTCGCTATCAACGTCTGGACACGCGTCCTCTTTCTCGATCGCGGCCATAGGCGCGCGCGCGCGTACATCGAGCGCGCTCGGAGCGCACTTTCGGAACGGCAGCGCGAAGGGGATGAGCTGCTGCACAACGGAGCGGCGGCGTTCGAGCGCGGTGACGTCGAGACCGCGCGTCACCTGCTGTCGTCGGCCCTCGAACGCGGCGGTGCCACCGAGGAGGCGCTCGCGCTGCTGGAGCGCCTGGATCGCCTCCAGACTGCCCGCACCCCGGGTAGCCAGGACGTTCGGCGCCCACTTCGTACGGTCACCCACGCGCGCGGCGGTTCTGCTCCGGCACCCGCGAGTCCGAGTCGCGCGCGCATTGCCTGGCTTGCAGCCGGCGTGGTTGGAGGTCTGCTGGCCGCCGCGATTTCTGGCCTCTACCTCTTGTCTGGAGGTGGCGACTTGCTTGGGTTGGACAACAACTCGGTCCCGGTTGCCTCTGCCGCCCCGCAGGAGGCGCTGCTCGTGCCCGCAGCCTCGGAGGTCTGGCTCTCTCGCGCGCGCGCGCTTTACGCCAAGGGCCATCTCCACGAAGCTCTCACCGCTCTGGCACCGGTCCGGCCCGGGGACGCGCTTCGGCCGGAGGCTGACGAGCTTCGCGCCGACATTCAGCAGCAGTTGCTCGCCGCGGGTCGCGCTTCGGCGCCCGCTCCCGTGCCGGAGCAGCCAGCCCCGTCACCGCGCAGATGAGATGTCCCAAGTGCCACTACATCAGTTTCGACAGCGGCGAGCGCTGCCGGAACTGTGGTTACGACTTTTCGTTGTCCGCCGGCGAGCCCTCGCTCGATCTTCCGATCCAGGACCGTAACGAACCACTCGGGCCGCTGGGCGAGCTCACGCTCGCGGATCTTCGTATCACCGCGCCGCCAGCGCGAGACATTGTGCGCGCCGCCGCCGCGCCGGAACAAGCCAGCTCCACGACGACACCCGAGCTGCCGCTGTTCGGAGATCGCCGGTTGGATGACGGCCCGCCACTCGTGATTCCTTCGGTACCTCGCCAGCCGCTGTCAGTACGGCGAGCGAACCCGTCCGGAGCACGATCCCGTGCGCGCGGACCAGCCGACGACGAACCCGCGCTCGATCTGGGGCCACCACAGGCGGACGGTCGTAATGATCGCTCGGACGTTGGCGCAGACGCCGCATCCGACAAGACCGCGGGACTCGTGCGGCGTCTCCTTGCGGCGTGTATCGACCTGCTGATTCTTGTCCCCCTCGACGCGGCCATCATCTACTTCAGCCTGCGACTTTGTGGCCTGACGACCGCCGACATCCGGCTGCTGCCGCCGCTGCCTCTCGGTGCGTTCCTGCTGCTCCTCAACGGCGGATACCTCGTGATGTTCATTGCCGCCGGCGGTCAGACAATCGGGAAGATGGCGACAGGCGTTCGTGTTGTCCCGCTG
>JAIVJE010000072.1 GCA_020200195.1 Acidobacteriota bacterium
GCTGCGAGCCCTCGCCGCAAGCGCTTGCCCACGCGCAGACAGCAACCAGCGCGCATCCGAGCACGAGCCTGATGGGCACGCTACTCACCCGAACCTGAACTACCGCGCGCCGCCGCACGCGTCTCGAGCACGATCACCGTCGCAATCGGGTCCAGCGGCTCCGATGGAAGCTTGATGGTGAATCCGTCGGCAGTCGCCGTCACCAGCACTCGCTCCGACGTGCGGCCCAGCAGCGAAGCCCCGGTGACGGTCGCGCCGAACGCCGGCAATGTCAGAGTCCGGTTTGCGGGCGCGTCGAACACGTGCAGATACAGCTTGTCTCCCTTCCGGGTCACGCGGCCCCACGGGAACGGCGTCGTGAACGGGCTGGCGCGTGTGCCGTAGATAGCCTCGCCGTTCGCTGTCAGCCAACGGCCCATCGCCGCCAGACGTTCGACGCTTGGCGCCGGAATCTCGCCAGCAGCCGTCGGTCCGACATTGAGAAGGTAGTTGCCTCCCTTCGAGACCACGTCGATGAGGTTGCGGATCAGTTGCTCCGATGATTTCCAGTTCTCGTCGTAGGACTTGAACCCCCATGTGTCGTTCATCGTCATGCAGCTCTCCCAGTCGACGCCCGGGAGGCCGGACGCGGGGATCTGCTGCTCAGGGGTGCCGAAATCGCCGGCGTACTGGCGGTCGGTCTTGCTCAAACCTTCCATGCCTTTGCGCCCCTTGCCGACGCGATTGTTGATGAGGATGTCAGGCTTCAGGCCTCGCACGTATTTGTAGAGATCCTGGCCATCCTCCTCGGTCCACCAGTCGACCCATTCGCCATCGAACCAGAGCACCGGCGGGTCGTACTGGGTGATGAGCTCCCCGAGCTGCGCCTTCATGTAGTCGACGTAATCCTGCTTGCGCCCCTCGCGCATCCTCGTCTGGTGGTCTCCCGCCGTGGGATCTTTGCCAGGCGCGTCGACATACTGTGAAGGATGATGCCAGTCCATGATCGAGTAGTAGAAGGCGAACTTCAGACCCTGACGCCTGGATTCTTCGGCGAGGCCGCGCATCGGGTCCTTCTTGTACGGCGTGGCATCGACGATGTCGTAGGCGCTGGCGGCGCTGTCGTACATGGAGAACCCGTCGTGGTGCTTCGACGTGATGACGATGTACTTCATCCCCGCATCCTTCGCGATCCGCACCCAGTTTGCGGCATCGAACTTCACCGGGTTGAACTGCGGGGCGATCTGCTCGTACTCGGCGCGCGGGATGTTCGCCCACGACATGATCCATTCGCCGATCTCATTTGACTGCTTGCCCTTGTAGTCACCCGCCGGCACGGCGTAGAGGCCCCAGTGGATGAACATGCCGAACCGCGCGTCGCGCCACCACGCCATGCGGGCATCGCGCTCGCTCGATGCGTTCTGTGGGGCGCCGTTCGTGAGCGTGGCGGGCCACACGAAGAGGATCCCGAGCAGGAGAGCGGCCAGCGGATGCTGCTTCATGGAGGCCAATGTGGCCCGCTACGTGCGGAGGTGCTGGTTGAAAAACTCCAGGGTCCTCTGCCATGCGAGCTTCGCAGCGGCCTCGTTGTAGCGCGGCGTCGTGTCGTTGTTGAAGCCGTGCTGCGTGCCGGGATAGGAGTGCATCGTGTAGCGCACGTTGGCCGCCTTCAGCGCAGCCTCCCACGCCGGGCGCGCCGCGTTGATCCGCTCGTCCACCTCCGCGTAGTGAAGCAGCATCGGCGCCTTGATCTTGACCGCTTCTTCGGGCGCCGGACTGTTGCCATAGAAGGCGACTGCGGCGAGGTCGGGCACGCGGGTCGCCAGCATCTGCACGATGCCGCCGCCGTAGCAGAAGCCGACGGTGCCAATCTTTCCCGTGCAGTCGGGCCGGCTCTTCAGATAGTTGGCGGCCGCGATCATGTCCTCGCGCGTTTTTGCCTGATCGAGCGTGCCGAACAGGTCGCGCGCCTTGTCTTCGCTGCCCGGATACCCTCCAAGCGACGCGAGCGCGTCCGGCGCGAACGCCATGAAGTTCTCGAGGGCCAGCCGCCGCGTGACGTCCTCGATGTGCGGATTCAGTCCGCGATTCTCGTGGACCACCACAATCCCCGGCAATTTGCCCGTCGCGGCTGCCGGTCTGACCAGGTAGCCGCGCGTTTTCGGATACCCCTGCGGTGACGGGTACTCGACGGATTCGGTCTTCAGGCGCTTATCGTCAGGAGCGATCTGCTGCGCCTGCACGAAGTTCGGGCTCAGCTGATCGAGCAGCATCGCGGCAGTGACACCGCCGACGGCAAACTTCTGAGCCTCGGCCAGGAATCCCCGGCGATCGACTGCGCCATGCACGTAGGCATCAAAGAGAATCAACAGTTCCTGATCGAAGTCAGCAGCGGTTTTGCGTTCCATTCGTGTCCTCCAGATCCGTGGAGCTTACCCGTGGAATCCCCGTGGAGGCAACAGTCGTCCATGAGCCGGCTGTCGGGCCGTGGTACAGTGCGCCCGTTCGTACCAAGCACCAAGGCACCAAGCACCTATGGACCAAGGACTACTCGATGCGCCTACCCGTCCTGATCGTCGCCGCCGTACTCGCGGTCGGGTGGACTGCACCTGACCGCGCGCGCGGTACTTACCAGGATCTCGTGTCGCTGTTCGACGACTGGCGCGCGTTCCAGCGGCCCGAGCTGGTGAACGGCGTTCCTGATTACGCCGTGCCGGCAATGGCCGCTCAACATCGCGAGCTTCCCGCCTACCATCGCCGTCTTGAGGGCATCGATGCGGGCGGCTGGCCGATCCCGCAGCAGATCGACTGGCACATCGTCCGCGCTGAAATGCAGGGACTCGATTTCGATCACCGCGTGCTGCGGCCCTGGGCGAATAATCCGGCGTTCTACGTGACCGTGTTTCCACGGCGCAGCGACCAGCCGGCGCGAGAGGGACCATTCGCCTGGGGGGCCGTCGAGATCTGGAGCTACACGTTCCCGCTGTCGGCCGCGAACGCGGAACGCATGTCGACGGGCCTTCGCGCGATCCCAGCCCTGCTCGAGCAGGCAAGAACCAATCTCGTCGGGAGCGGCAGGGATTTGTGGGTTTTCGGTACCCGGAGCATCAGGGAGCAGAGCACAAACCTGGAGCGGCTGGCCGCGCGCGTAACCGACACGCCGGGGAGTCTGAACGGTGACATTCAGCGGGCGAAGGCCGCGACCGACACGTTTGTGGCATGGCTCGATTCGCAAGCGCCGTCCAAGAAGGGGCCGTCCGGCGTCGGTGTCGAGAACTACGACTGGTATCTGAAGAACGTCCAGCTCGTGCCGTACGGGTGGCGAGACCAGGTCACGCTCATGGAGCGCGAGCTTGGACGGGCGCGCGCGTTTCTGACGCTCGAGGAACTGCGGAACGCCGCTCTTCCGGCACAGACCCCAATCGCGAGCGTCGAGGAGCATGGGCGTCGGTTCAGTGAAGGCGTCACCCGGTACATGGCGTTTCTGCGGGATCGCGACATTCTCACGATCCGGGACTACATGGAGCCTGCCCTGCGCGCGCAGATCGGCCGTTTCGACGCGGGTCCGCGCGAGTTCTTCACAGAAATTGACTATCGCGACCCCGCGGTCATGCGCACGCACGGCTATCACTGGTTCGACCTGGCGCGCATGGCGAACGAGCCCCACCCGAGTCCGATCCGCCGCGGACCGCTGCTCTACAACATCTTCATCACGCGCACCGAGGGCCACGCCACCGGCTGGGAAGAGATGATGTTGCAGGCCGGGATGTTCCACGCGAGGCCGCGCTCGCGTGAACTGATTTACGTGCTGCTCGCTCAGCGTGCGGCCCGCGCTCTGGGCGATCTGCGGATGCACGCCAATGAAATCACGCTCGAACAGGCCGCGGAGTTCGCCTCGGCCCATACGCCGCGAGGATGGCTCCGCCTCGAGGGCGCCACCGTCCGCGGCGAGCAACATCTGTACCTCCAGCAGCCGACGTACGGCACGAGCTATTTGATCGGAAAGATGCAGATCGAGGGGATCCTCGCCGAGCGGAAGCGTCAGCTCGGCGACGCCTTCACGATGCGGCGATTCATGGATGAATTCAACGCGGCCGGGCTGATCCCGGCGTCACTGGTCGGCTGGGAACTGACTGGACACAAGCCGATGTAAGGAGGATGCCTTGGACGAGAAAGCTCTGTTTCTGAAGTTCTGGCAGAAAGAGGCGCCTGCCATCCGGAAGGTCATCTCGCGGATCCCGGAAGGGTCGGAGTATCGGCCTGACTCGAAGTCACGAACCGCCCGCGAGATCGCGTGGTTGATCGTCCGCGAGGAAATTGTCCTTGTCGAAGGGCTGGAGAAGGGTCGGCTCGAGTGGGAGGAGGTCCCCGCCCCCGCGACCATCAAGGAGATCCTCGATACGTACGACAGCCGTCACGAGAATCTGACGACGAAGCTGCAGGGTATCGATCCGACACACTGGGAGCGCCGCGTGCCGTTCATGTTTCAGGGGCAGGAGGTCATGAACGAGACCGGGTACGAGAATGCCTGGGGGTTTTTCTTCGACATCATCCACCACCGCGGGCAGATTTCCACGTACCTGCGTCCGATGGGTTCCACCGTGCCTCAGATCTACGGTCCAAGCGCCGACGAACCCATGTGATCACAGCACGCGGTTCGTCAGGTTCGTTCGGTGCGGCAAACTCGTCAGGTTCGCAGATTCCCGAGCCAAATCACGGTGAAATGGCCCGAAACACCGCCGTAATAGCACACGAGGATACTAAGGGCAGGAGGTTGTCATGACAGTGATGACCCTGGTGTTCGCCGGCGCCCTGCTCATGGCGGTTCTGGTGATCGCGATGCAGAGCCTGAAGCGACGGGCGAGTCAACCGTCAGGCACGCGAGACAGCGGCGGTGATGGAAGCTGGGTTTACTACGGTGGCGCAGACAGCGGCGGATCCGATTGCAGCAGCACGGATGCGGGTGGCTGCGACGGTGGCGGTGGAGGGGACGGCGGCGGCGGCGGCGGCGACTGATGTCACTTACGGCTCCGGGTCGTCAAACAAAGTCCCTGGCTTCGGTTCGGACGTACCTGTGCTCGGGAACACGCGCGCACTGACAATCGACTGCCACGCGATCGGACGCATCCGCGGCTCTACGGCTGCGTCCGATCCAAGAGGCATGGGTCGGCCGAAGGGTTACTGAGGGAGCTACACGGACAGTCGCCACCGCCGCACGAGACCCGACTTCGCGATCAGGGCGTCGTGGGTCAACACCGGAACACCGAGCGCCCGGCTGGTGGAGACAATCAGGCGGTCGGCGGGATCCCGGTGGAAAGACGATGGCAGGGCCGCAACCTCGGCAGCAATCAGTGGCGACACCGGCACGACCTGCACGGACCGCGGGTGCGCCGCGGCGTCGAGCCAGTCACGCAAAGGCACGTCGAGCGTCAACCGATGGCGCTCCCACAACATAGCGACTTCCCAGAGGCTGATGTCAGCGACGAGAGGCCGCCGATCGACCGGGAGGCCATCGAGCGCGTTCAGGATTCTGGGGCCGAGGCGCGGATCCTGATCCACCCACCAGATCCATGCATGGGTGTCCAGCAGCGGAGCGATCATCGCAGTGCATCGATGTCGGATTCGTCGACGACCGGTGCCAGCGGATTACCGGTCCACTGCGCTTTGCCACGCACCCGCTCCCACGGGCGCTCGCTCTCTTCGTGGGCGGGAACGAGTTTAGCGACGATGCGGCCTCGTTTAGTGATGGTGATCGGCTCTCCGCCTTGATGCACCCTGTCGATGAGGGCGAGACATTTTGCTTTGAATTCGGCTGCGGCTATCTCCATATGACCAGTCTATATGACTAGTCATAATG
>JAIVJE010000361.1 GCA_020200195.1 Acidobacteriota bacterium
GTCATCCGCTCGTCCATCGACATGCCCTCCACGGTGTTACCCGCGTATTCGTACGCGTAGCCGACACCGCCGTTGACCCCCAGGCGGCGGATGATCTCGAGAATCACATCCTTTGCGTAAACACCGCGGGCGAGCTGGCCGGTGACGCGAATCCGTCGCACCTTGAGCGGATCGAGGGCCAGGCATTGAGAGGCGAGCACGTCGCGGACTTGCGACGTACCGATACCGAATGCCACGGCACCGAATGCGCCATGCGTGGAGGTGTGGCTGTCGCCGCAGCCGATGGTCGTCCCTGGCTGCGTCAGTCCCAATTCCGGCCCGATGACGTGGACGATCCCCTGCGCCCCGCTGGCGAGGTCGAACAACCGTATGCCGGCCTGGCGGCAGTTGCGCTCGAGCGCCGACAACATGTCCTCCGCCATGACGTCCATGAACGGCCGTCGCTGATCGCGCGTGGGGACGATATGGTCGACCGTAGCGATCGTCCGTTCCGGAAAACGCACGGGCCACCCTCTGGCGCGCAGCATGTCGAACGCCTGTGGGCTCGTCACTTCGTGGATCAGGTGAAGACCGATGAACAGCTGCGTCTGCCCATTCGGCAGCGTCCGCACCGTATGCGCACCCCACACCTTCTGTAGGAGTGTCGAACCCATGAATCCTATCGCTTCTTGCCCGTTTTGATTCCGGCGGTGTTACCGGCACGGTTCTTCCGACGCGCTTCCGCGGTCGCATCCGCCGCTTTCATCTTCTGCTTTTCCTGCTCAGGAACGATGTCCTCTCCCTGACGCTCGCGGCCAGCGACTTTGTACTGACCGGGATTGACGTTGTTGTTCTTGCTCATCGGCCGTCCTCCTCTGGGAATCCCCGCTCCACAACGATACAAGGATTCTGCCACCGGGCGGTATACTGGAATTCCCTCAATGGACTTCCTCGACAAGCTGAACCCCGAACAGCGTGAAGCCGTGCTTCATCGTGACGGGGCGCTGCTCATTCTCGCGGGCGCCGGTTCTGGAAAGACGCGCGTCATCACGTTTCGGATCGCGTACCTCATCGGTGATGGGCACGCGGAGCCCGGCGAAGTGCTGGCGGTCACGTTCACGAACAAGGCCGCACAGGAGATGCGCGAACGCGTCACGGCGCTCATCGGATCCGAATGCGCAGGCGTCTGGCTCTCGACCTTCCACGCGTTGTGCGCACGCCTGCTTCGCCGCGAAGCGCCAAAGATCGGGCTGTCCAGAGACTTCGTGATCTACGACTCCTCCGACCAGGTCGCCGTCGTCAAACAGGCGCAGCGGGAACTGGGGATCGACGACAAGTTCGTGCCCCCGCGGATGGCGCTGTCACGCATCAGCCAGGCGAAGAACCGAATGGAGGGCTCTGACTCGCTGCGCGGCGGCTACAACCTGCGCGAGGAGCAGATCGCGAAGATCTACGACCGATATCTGGCCGCGCTGAAGGACGCCAATGCGCTCGACTTCGACGACCTCCTGCTGAAGACCGTCGAACTGTTCGAGTCATCCGAACAGACTCGGACGTTCTACGCGCACAAGTTCCGCTACGTCATGGTCGACGAGTACCAGGACACCAATCGACCGCAATACCTGCTCATCCGGCGTCTCGCCGAGGTTCACCGCAACCTCGCGGTCGTCGGCGATCCCGACCAATCGATCTACAAATGGCGGGGGGCCGACCCGCGAAACATCCTCGACTTCGAACAGGACTTCCCCGAAGCACAAACCGTCCGTCTCGAACAGAACTATCGGTCGACCCAGATTATTCTCGACGCCGCCTCCGCCGTCATCCGACAGAACCGCAACAGGAAAGAAAAGCGGCTCTGGACCGACCGCGCCGGCGGCAATCGGATCGTGAACTTCCGCGGCAACGACGAACTGGAAGAGGCGGACTTCATCACGCGGTCGATCAAGGAGGTCACCACCGAGGACGTGGACGCGACCGTCGCCGTCCTGTACCGCACGAACGCCCAGTCACGCGCGATCGAAGACTCGCTGATGCGCGAGGGCATCCCCTACAAGATCATCGGGGGCGTCCGCTTCTACGAGCGCAAAGAGATCAAGGACTCGCTCGCCTATCTCAAGCTCGTGATGAACCCGCATGACGACGTGAGCATGCGGCGGGTCATCAACGTGCCGGCGCGCGGCATCGGCAAGGGCGTGATGGATTCGCTTCAGGCGATCGACCCTGCGGCCGTGCTCGCGGACGCGCCGCCGCTGCTCGCCGCAGGCCTGCAGGAAGTGTCGTCGGCGCGCTCACTCTGGGCCAAGCTGGTCTACGCGGTGGACGAAGGGAAGCTCGGCTCGCGGGCGGTCGCGTCGCTGCGAGCATTTCGTGACCTGATTGCCGGCCTGGCGGAGGTCGCGAGGCACGAGCCGGTCTCCATCGCCATAGGCAAAATGCTCGACCAGACCGGGTACCTGACCGACCTTCGAGAGGAAAACACCGAAGAGGCGAACGAACGCATCGAGAACCTCATGGAGCTGGTGTCGGCAGCGCGCGAGTACGAGACGCGCGAGCCGGAGCCCTCGCTGGGCGGGTTCGTCGATCGGCTGTCGCTGCTGTCGGAGGCCGACGAGGAATCGGGGAGTCGGGAGGCCAAGGTCTGGATGATGACCATGCACGCGGCGAAGGGGCTCGAGTTCCCGATGGTCGTGATCGCGGGGCTCGAAGAAGGTCTGTTCCCCCACTCACGCTCGAGCGAGAACGAAGAGGAGCTCGAGGAGGAGCGGCGCCTGTGTTACGTGGGGATGACGCGCGCGAGGTCGCAACTCGTCCTGACGAGCGCGGCGCGGCGGCGCGTGTTCGGCGAATATCAGGCAACGCAGCCCTCGCGCTTCCTTGAGGAGATTCCGGCCGAGCTCGTCGAACGGATCACCCCGGCCTTCGCCGCTCCACATCAGAGTGGGTTCACGCACGGGCACTACGAGTTCAGAACGAACCCCTACGGCCGAAAGGGCCGCGCCGGCCGCGTCCGTGACGGCCAGTCGTCATACGCCTACGAGGACGAGGATCAATCAGCGCCAGGACTGAAGCCAGGAATGCGCGTGCGTCATGCGCAGTTCGGCGTCGGGAGCGTGATTACGGTCGAGGAGCACAACGACGACCTGAAGATCACGGTTCGCTTCAATCTGGTCGGCGTGAAGAAGCTGCTCGCGAAATACGCGAAGCTCGAGCCCGCGTAGGCTGGGATCAGGACGACGCGGGACCCTCGTCAACCGGTTCAGGTGCGTCCCCGCCCTCGATGACGTCGTCGTCTTTTTCCGCCAGCTTGGCCACCGAGACCACGACGTCCCCCTCTTCCATTTCGATGAGCCGGACGCCCTGCGTTGCCCGCCCGATGGTCCGCAGGTCGCGCGCGACCATCCGCAGTATCTTCCCCTGCTGGCTGATGAACATCAGCTCGTCGTCGTCGTGAACGTAGGCGATGCCGACCACTTTCCCGTTGCGGTCGGTGGCCTGGATGTTGATGATGCCGACACCCCCGCGCGTCTGCACGCGGTACTCGTCGAGCTCGGTGCGCTTGCCGTAGCCGTTCTGCGCAACCGTCAGCAGGGTCCCGCCTTCGCGCACGACCTCCATGGCGACCACCTCGTCGCCTTCACGGAGCGTGATGCCACGAACGCCGTATGCGGTCCGCCCCATGGGCCTGACGTCGGTCTCGGCGAAGCGAATGGCCATGCCGTCCCGCGTGCCGAGGAAAATCTGCTCGGTGCCCTCGGACATCTCGACCGCGATCACCGAGTCCCCTGCCTCCACGCCCATGGCGATGATCCCCCCGGCGCGCGGGTTGCTGAACGCGGTCAGATCCGTTTTCTTGATGATCCCCCTGCGCGTGCCCATCACGACGAACTGCTGCCCGTCCTCGGCCGGCCAGTCCTTGATCGCGAGCAGTGCCGCGATGCGTTCGCCCTCTTCCATCGACACCAGGTTCGCGATCGCCTTCCCCTTGCCACCCGGGCCGACGTCGGGAATCTCGTGGACCTTCAGCCAGTATCCGCGACCGCGATCCGAGAAGATCATGATGTACGCGTGGCTCGACGCCACGAACAGGTGGCTGACGAAATCCTCCTCGCGCGTGCGCATGCCGATGCGGCCTTTGCCGCCTCGCCGCTGCATGCGGTACGTGGAGATCGGAGTCCGCTTGATGTAGCCCGTGTTGGTGACCGTGATCGCCATGTCCTCGTCCGCGATCAAGTCTTCGATGCGGAACTCTCCGCTCTCGTCGATGATCCGCGTGCGGCGGTCGTCCCCGAAGCGTTCACGCGCGGCCTTCAGCTCGCTGACGACGATCCGCATCAGCAGCGTGTCGCTCGAGAGGATGGCGCGCAGCCGCTCGATCGTCTTCATCAGTTCCGCGAGCTCGTCGAGAATCTTCTGGCGCTCGAGCCCGGTGAGTCTCTGCAGCTGCATGTCCAGAATCGCCTGCGCCTGGATCTGCGACAACTTGAACTCGCCGATGAGGCCCTCGCGCGCCTCGGCCGGGTTTCGCGACCCTCGAATGAGTGCGATGACCGCGTCGAGGCGATCGAGCGCGATTTTGAGCCCTTCCAGGATGTGCGCCCGCGCCTCCGCGCGGCGCAGCTCGAACTCGGTTCGGCGCCGGATCACCTCGCGACGGAATTCGATGAAATGCTCGACGATGTCGAGGAGCGGCAAGACATTCGGCCGGCCGCCCACGATGGCCAGCATGATGATGCCGAACGTCGTTTGCAGCGCCGTGTGCCTGTACAGGTTGTTCAGGACGACTTCCGGGACCTCCCCACGCTTCAGTTCGATCACGATCCGCATGCCATCGCGATCCGATTCGTCGCGCAGGTCCGAGATGCCGTCGATCGCCTTCTCCCGGGCGAGCTCGGCAATCTTCTCGATCAGGCGCGCCTTGTTCACCTGATACGGGATCTCCGTGATCACGATCGCGACCTTGTCGCCCTTCTTCGCTTCCTCGACGTCCGCCTTCGCGCGCACGGTGATCGAGCCGCGGCCGGTCTTGTACGCGTTGAAGATCCCCTCGCGTCCGACAATGAAACCGGCTGACGGGAAATCCGGCCCCGGCACCGTCTTCACCAAGGCCTTGAAGCGGGCTTCCTTGGAATCGGTCCGGTGCTCGATGACGGCAATGACGCCGTCAATGACCTCGCGCAAGTTGTGCGGCGGGATGTTGGTCGCCATGCCTACCGCGATGCCGGTCGACCCGTTCACCAGCAGGTTCGGGAACGGCGCGGGGAGTACCGTCGGTTCCTCGGTGGTCTCGTCGTAATTCGGGATGAAGTCGACCGTCTCCTTGTCGAGATCAACCATCAGTGCTTCGGCGGCCGGCTCGGGACGCGACTCCGTGTACCGCATCGCCGCCGGAGGATCGCCGTCAATCGATCCGAAGTTCCCCTGGCCGTCGACCAGGGGGTAGCGCATGTTGAAATCCTGGGCGAGGCGCACCAGCGTGTCGTACGCGGCGGCGTCACCGTGCGGGTGGAACTTGCCGATCACCTCTCCGACCACCGCCGCGCACTTCCGGTATGCGCGATTGCTGGCAAGCCCCATGTGCCGCATCGCATACAAGACGCGGCGGTGCGCGGGCTTCAAGCCGTCGCGCACGTCCGGGAGCGCTCGTCCGATGATCACGCTCATCGCGTAATCCATGTACGAGCGCTTCATCTCGTCTTCGATGTTGACCGGGATCTTGGATGAAAGTATGTCGGTCATGGGTTGGTTGAGCGATTATGCCCGTTCAACGTGCAACGTTCAGCGTGCAACGTGCGGTGCGATGTGCTACGTGCGACGTGCGACGTGCAACGGGTCAGGTT
>JAIVJE010000362.1 GCA_020200195.1 Acidobacteriota bacterium
ACGTTCCATCGTCACGCCGGCGGCCCGCGACCTCGGCGAGCAACACCGGCTCTTCGTGCAGGCCGCCTGGCCTCGATGAGGGCTCTATCCGGCTTATTGTTGAACGCATTCAGCTTAAGGTTGACCTTGCCGGCCGCGAAATGTTAGGCTTTAGCTCCCCAGCTGACTCAGGGTTTCCCCCTTTGGCGGAGAAATACGCCGCTTTCGGACTCGATAACGGGCGGCGATCATCTAGGAACCGGGAGCCCCCCCGCCGGGGGGCGACCTCATGAGGTCTTTCGGCTCGCAGCTACGGTTCGTGCAGCCGCCTGTCCTTGGGGAGCGCCCAGCATGACTCTTCGCACATCCCTGCCCGGTCTGGCAGTCATCGGCCTGACCGTTCTCACGACAGCGTGCGGTTCGAATCCCAAGCGGCAGTCGCCGGCGGTGACGCCTGCCCGACCCCCGGCACCCGCGATCGTTACTCCGGCCCCGCTTCCAGACCCGATTGAGACCCTCATTGCCACGTCGCAGTCTCACTTCGCCGCTGGCGAGCGCGAGCTGAAGATGGGTCACCTGGAACGCGCCCGTACTGAGTTCGATCGCGCCGTCGACGTCCTGCTCGAATCGCCGTACGGCGCCCGGACCGACGCCCGCCTCCGGGAGCACTTCGATCGGCTGGTAGATCGGGTCAACGCCTACGAAGTCACCGCCCTCGCCCAAGGCGATGGATTCGCGGAAAAGCCTTCCGAGCCGGCGTCGATCGATGAAGTGCTGAAGATCGCCACGTTCCCGAAGCCGGACGCGGAGCCGGGCACGGCGGAAACGGTCAAGGCGGATCTGGCGGCGACCGAGCACGACGTCCCGATTCCGCAGAACTCGCGCGTGTTGTCGTATGTGGAGTTGTTCCAGGGCCGGCTGCGCGAATACATCGAGGACGGACTCACGCGCGGGACGAAGTACCTGCCGATGATTCAGAACGTCTTCCGCGCGGAAGGCCTGCCGCTGGACCTCGCATACATCCCGATTATCGAGAGCGGTTTCAAGACCAACGCGTTGTCGAGGGCCAAAGCCAAGGGGCCCTGGCAGTTCATGCGCGCGACGGCGGTCGAGCAGGGACTCAAGCAGAACTGGTATATCGACGAGCGATCGGACCCAGAGAAGGCGACGGTCGCGGCTGCCAAGTACCTGAAGAGCCTGCACAAGCTGTTCGACGGGGATTGGCACCTCGTCCTCGCTGCCTATAACGGTGGCATGGGGCGCGTGCAGCGCGCCCTGAAAAGGTCCGGCCGGGACGATTTCTGGGAGCTGTCGGCAGACGCCCGTTACCTGCCCCGGGAGACGCGCGAGTACGTTCCCCTCATCCTCGCCGCGATTATTGTCGCGAAGAATCCCGCGCAATACGGTTTCGACATCACACCGCACGATCCGATCGCCTACGAAAAGGTCGAACTTCCGCGCGCGACGGACCTTCGCCGGGTCGCGGAGTGGACCGGCGCGACGATCGACGACATCCAGGCGCTGAACCCGGAGCTGCGCCGCTGGACGACGCCGGTGAAGTATGCGGACTACGCGGTCAAGGTACCGGTCGGCACCGCGGCGTTGCTCCAGGCGCGGATCGCCGACGCGCCCGCCTCCGACCTCGTCGCGCTCAAGTGGTACACCGTCAAGCGCAAGGATTCGCTGGCGTCGATTGCGCGGAAGTTGAAGGTCAGCCGCGCGGATCTCGCGGAGGCCAACAATCTCTCGGTCAAGTCGCGGGTCCGTGCCGGCCAGGAACTCGTGATTCCGCGCGCGCCGGCAACGCTGCTGGCCGCGCGCACGGAGCGCACGACCCCGTCCGCTGTCGCCTCAAGGGCAATCGGCGGGTCGGCCCCGGTGCCCGCTTCCGGGCGTGCCCAGACCTCCGCGACCACGTACCGCGTGAAGCGCGGCGACACACTGTCGTCCATTGCGCGGCTGTTCGACACCAGCGTGGACAAGATCAAGAACTGGAACCGGCTGCGCGGCAATCGCATCGCGCCCGGCGACCGGCTCAAGATCCTGACGTCAGACAGTCAGTAGCCAACTCAGATCATTTCAGCGGATGCCTGCAGCCTCATTCGGCTGCAGGCAGAACTTTCACACTCAATTGGCGATTACCGGGGCAGATACTGCGTCGTTACGCAGGCTCGGCCGTCGATTCAGGCCCACGTGCGGCGGCGCCGATCCTTGCAGTTTGCGGCACATGCTCGCCTGCGTCCGGACGGCGGCGCTCTTCGGCATCGAGGCCTGCCAGGTGCACGTAGAGGTCGATGTCACGTTCGGCCTTCCCGCATTCACCGTTGTGGGTCTTCCGGACGCCGGCGTCCGCGAGAGCCGCGACCGGGTTCGCACCGCCATTCGTAACTCCGGGTTCGAATTTCCGGCGCACAGGGTCACTGTAAACCTCGCGCCGGCGGATATCCGGAAGGCAGGGGCGTCCTTCGACCTGCCGATTGCATTGGGCATCCTCGCCGCCACCGGTCTCGTCACCCGCCGCGACATCGACGACGTCGTGGTCATTGGGGAATTGTCGTTGGACGGCGGCATTCAAACGGCGCGCGGCGTGCTCCCGATTGCCGCGGCGGCACGGCGCGAGCGGCTGGGAGGGTTGCTGTTACCCAGCCGGAACCGGCGTGAGGCGTCGGCGGTCGAAGGCCTCGCGCTCTATCCAGTCCGCTCGCTTGGTGAAGCCGTCGAGGCGCTCAACGATCTGACGGCGTTCAACCCGCCGGCGGGTCCCCCGGACCTTCGGTGCCGCATCCGGGCGAGATCAGCCTCGCCCATCACGGTGTGCTGTTCCTCGACGAAATGCCCGAATTCAGCCGGCACGTTCTCGAAGTGCTGCGCCAACCGCTGGAGGAGGGGTGCATCCGTATTGCCCGGTCGGCGCGTACCGCGGTTTTCCCAGCCGGATTCATGCTGGTGGGCGCCATGAATCCCTGTCCATGCGGATACCTCAATCACCCGCAGCGCGCGTGCCGATGCTCTCCGCTGCAGATCGCGCGGTATGCGTCGAGGCTATCCGGCCCCTTGAGGGACCGCATGGATCTGACCGTCGGCGTGTCCGCAGTTCCCGCTCGAGACCTGACGGAAGCAGTCTCGGGCGAACAGTCCGACGCGATCCGCACGCGCGTTATCGCGGCGCGGCTCCGGCAGTCCACGCGCGACGGCGATGGCCGCCTCAATGCGCGGATGCGTGGACGCGCGCTGCGCCTGCACGCGCGGCTTGATACGGCAGCGCGACGGTTACTTGATCGAGCGCTGCACAGACTATCGGTCAGCGCTCGCGGGCACGATCGACTGTTGCGCGTGGCGCGCACCATCGCTGACCTCGACAGCGCAACCGTCATCGGCGCGGACCACGTTGCGGAGGCGCTGCAGTTTCGCAACGAGGATGCGGTCATGCCGGCGTGCGACGCCGCAAGTACAGGATAGGTGGCAGGATAGGGCCTTTCGTGGTAGAGTTTCCGGCGCTAAAAAGAATCGAAGCGGGAGGCGGTTGGTTTTCAAGCGTTACTCCATCGTCGTGGCGGACCGGACGAGCGGAGCTGTCCGCCGGTTCACCCTGTCGCTACGGCCGGTGGCGGTCGGAGTCGTCAGCGCCTTGCTGCTGACGGTCCTGGTTGTGGTCGGGCTGAGGCAGAGCACAGCCGCCGCAATGGCTGAGCTGGCGCGTGCCAATGCCCGGCTGCACGTCGAGAACGCCAGCTACCGGGAGGCGACCGGCGAGCTGTCATCGCAGATTGCGTCGCTTCAAGGGGCACTGGACGACCTCGGGGCCCGGGCGGCTGTCGATCCGGCCGCGAACCTCGCCATGGAACGGCTCCCGGCCGTTGTCAGATCCCGCGCGATGGGCGGCGGCGGGGACACCGCGTTCAGCGCCGCGATCGCCGGGGCCGTCGCTCCCGACAATCCCTTCGGCGTGCTTCGGGAGATTCTCGGCGCTATCGCAAACCGTTTGGACACCGTCCGCAGCGGCGTCGAACGGCGTCAGGCTCTGGCAGCAGCCACGCCGTCGATCTGGCCAGTGGCAGGGTGGCTGTCCTCCGCCTACGGCACGCGCCGGGATCCGTTCACGGGAAGCGCGGACTTCCATCCGGGTCTCGACATCTCCGCCGACCACGGGGAACCCGTGCACGCGACGGCGGACGGCGTCGTCTCGAGCGCCGGGCAGAACGGGGCGTATGGAAATCTCGTGGTGATCGACCACAGCTACGGGATCATTACCCGCTACGGTCATCTCTCACGATTCACGGTGTCCGGGGGGCAGCGTGTCCGCCGGGGTGACGTGATCGGGCATGTCGGCTCCACAGGGCGCTCGACCAGTCCGCACCTGCACTACGAAATCCTGACCAACGGCACGCTGACCAACCCACTCAAACTTCTCGCGCGGCCGTAGCGCTCGCGTCGTTCCTCGCATCCAGGCCGGTCCGCGGCCTTTGCCTTTCTCGGTTCCGCCTTATACAATCGTCAGATACCCTGTTCCGGTTTCTCCTGTCCTGATGCTAGTCGATACCCTCCTGGCGAAAGTCATCGGCACGCAGAACGAGCGTGACCTCAAGAAATTGCGGCCGTACGTAGGTCAAATCACCGCACTCGAACCCGAGATCCAGAAGCGGTCGGATGAGCAGCTGAGAGGAAAAACGACCGAGTTCCGCCAACGGCTGGCGGCTGGCGAAACCCTCGAGGATCTGCTCCCGCAGCGACTCGGAATGGATGGGCCGGCTCTTTCGCTTCCTGGGCATGACCGTTGGCGTCATCCAGCACGATCTGAACGATCAGGAACGCCAGGTGGCGTACGCGGCCGACATCACCTACGGCACCAACAACGAGTTCGGGTTCGATTACCTTCGCGACAACATGAAGTTCGACCTCGCGCACTACGTGCAGCGCGGTCACCATTTCGCCATCGTGGACGAGGTCGACAGCATCCTGATCGACGAAGCGCGAACGCCGTTGATCATCTCCGGTCCCGCCGAAGAATCGACTGACCTCTATTACGAAGTCGATCGCATCATTCCCCACCTCAAGCCAGGCGCCGTGACACAGGGCAACGTGAAGGCCGAGGACCGGGAGGAGCTCGAAAAGACCGGCGACTACCTGGTGGACGAGAAGCACAAAACGGTCACGCTCACCGAAAGTGGCATGGCCAAGGCGGAGCGGCTGCTCGCGCACCGGTTGAGCCCCGGCGGTCTGTACGACCCGGCGAACATGCCGTTGCTCCACCACATCAACCAGGCGCTCAAGGCGCACACCATCTTCAAGCTCGACGTCGAGTACATGATCAAGGACGGCCAGATCGTCATCGTGGACGAGTTCACCGGCCGGCTGATGCCCGGGCGGCGCTGGAGCGATGGGCTGCACCAGGCAGTGGAGGCGAAGGAGAAGGTCAAGATCGAGCGCGAGAACCAGACGCTGGCGACGGTCACGTTCCAGAACTACTTCCGCAAGTACGCCAAGCTGGCGGGGATGACCGGCACGGCGGACACCGAGGCCGTGGAGTTCGAAAAGATCTACAAGCTTCAGGTCATGGTGATCCCCACCAACCGCCCGCTGCTCCGTGTCGAAGAGCCCGATACGGTCTACCGGACCGAACGCGAGAAGTACGAAGCGATCGTCAGCGACATCATCGACAAACAGCAGCAAGGGCGGCCCGTGCTGGTCGGCACGGTCTCGATCGAAAAATCAGAGCGCCTGTCGAAGCTGCTGAAGCTCCGCGGGATCAAGCACGTCGTCCTGAATGCGAAGTACCACGCGCAGGAAGCGGAGATCGTCGCGCAGGCAGGCCGGAAAGGGACGGTCACGATCGCCACGAACATGGCCGGCCGCGGCACCGACATTCTGCTCGGCGGCAACCCGGAGTTCATGGCGCGTCAGCAGGCGCTGGCGGACGAAATCGCCGAACGCCTTCCCAAAGGCCAGGAGAAGTTCGTCGACGACCACGAGTTCGTCTATTTCTACCACATCGATAATTTCTACCGGGTGCCCGCGCACCGGTACAAGGAAACGTATCTCGCGTTCAAGCGTCAGACCGACGCCGAGCACGACGAGGTCGTGCGCGTAACCGGATTGCACATCATCGCGACGGAGCGCCACGAGGCCCGCCGCATCGACAACCAGCTGCGCGGACGTGCCGGCCGCCAGGGCGACCCCGGTTCTTCCCGTTTCTACCTCTCACTCGAAGACGACCTGATGCGCATCTTCGGCTCCGATCGCATATCCGGGCTGATGCAGCGGCTGGGGATGGAAGAGGGAGTACCCATCGAGCACGGCATGGTCACACGCGCGATCGAACGCGCGCAGAAGCAAGTCGAGGCGCAGAACTTCTCGGTTCGCAAACACCTGCTCGAGTACGACGACGTCATGAACAAGCAGCGCGAGAGTGTCTACGCGCTGCGCCGCGAGCTGCTCGAAGGGCGCATTCACATCACCGAGGATGAAGCGGTCGACAGCCGCGAGTACCTCCTGACAATCGCGGAAGAGCTGCTCGATGGCACTGTGGATACCTACGCCGGCGCCGAGGTGGACCCCGAAGAGCGCGATCTCGGAGCGCTCAAGCAGGCCGTTGGCGACATCTACGGAGTCGAGCCTGCCGAGCTCGACGCCATCGACTTCGAGGGCATGCGCGTCGACGATATGAGCGACGCGCTGTGGGTGCCGATTCTTCGGAAGTACGAGAGCAAAGAGGCGCTGATCAGCAGGGAGATCCTGCGGCGCGTCGAGCGCGACATCATGCTCCAGATCGTCGACGCGCAGTGGAAGGATCACCTCTACAGCCTCGATCATCTGAAGGAAGGCATCGGGCTCCGTGGGTACGGCCAGCGGGACCCGCTCGTCGAGTACAAGAAGGAGAGCTTCGCGCTCTTTCAGGCGATGAAGGACCGTATCGAGGAGGAGATCGTCCGGTACCTGTGGCGGCTCACGCCAATCATCGGCGACGATACCGGAACCGCAGCGGTTCCGCGGCCATCGGCGCCGAAGCGTCCGCCCCAGATCATCATGAACTCCCCCTCGGCGGCCGCAAGTTCCCCGTTCGGCGCGATCGCCGGCGGTGTCCGCGACGCCCCGCGTCCCGCACGCACCGGCGGCGATGATGTCGTCAAACAAGTCAAGCGCGACGAGCCAAAGGTCGGGCGGAATGATCCGTGTCCATGTGGCAGTGGGAAGAAGTACAAGAAGTGCCATGGTGCATGAACGGCGAACGTTCAGCGTGCAACGTCCAACGTGCAGGGCAGCAGATTTGCTGCCCTTTTTGTTTTTTGAGGGTTGAATGGAAATGCGAACCGACGTTCTGAATACCGAGCAGATCTCCATCGGCCTGACAACCGCGTTGACATTTGACGACGTGCTGCTGGTGCCACGCCATTCGACGGTGCTGCCGAGCGCGGTGGATGTGACGTCATGGCTGACCCGGAACATCCGCGTCAACGTGCCCTTGCTGAGTGCCGCGATGGATACGGTCACGGAGTCGCGCCTCGCGATAGCCATGGCCCAGCAGGGCGGCATCGGCATCATCCACAAGAATCTATCGGTCGAGGAACAGGCGTCTGAAGTCGACCGGGTGAAGCGCTCCGAGAGCGGGATGATCGTCAATCCGATCACGCTGTCTCCTCAGAACCGGATCTATGAAGCGCTCGACCTGATGAGGAAGTACCGGATCTCGGGGGTGCCCATCACCGAAGACGGATCCAAGGAAGGTAAGCTGGTCGGCATTCTCACCAATCGGGACCTTCGGTTCGAGACGACACTCGATCGGCCGATCGCCGACATCATGACGCGCGATCCGCTCTTTACCGTGCCGGTTGGGACGACGCTCGAGCAGGCGCGCGAGTTTCTGCACCGTCACAAGGTCGAGAAGTTGCTCGTCGTCGACGAACGCTACATGCTGAAGGGGCTCATCACCGTCAAGGACATCCAGAAGCTGGTGAAGTATCCGAGCGCGTGCAAGGACGGCCTGGGCCGGCTCCGCGTCGGCGCGGCGATCGGAGTCGGACGCGACACGCTGGCGCGGGCGGAGGCGCTGGTGGCGGCGCACGTCGACGTGATCGTGATCGATACCGCGCACGGGCACTCCCAGGGCGTCATCGAGATGGTCGCGCACGTGAGGCGCCAATACCCGCACGTCGACATCATCGCGGGCAATGTGGCGACGGCCGAGGCAACCGAGGCGCTCGTGGACCTCGGCGTGGATGCGGTCAAGGTCGGCATCGGCGCCGGCTCAATCTGCACGACGCGGGTGGTGGCTGGTATCGGCGTGCCGATGATCACCGCGGTTGCCGATTGCGCCCGCGCGGCGGCACGCCAGAAAGTGCCGGTGATCGCCGACGGCGGTATCCGGTACTCGGGAGACGTCACAAAGGCGATCGCCGTGGGGGCGAGCACCGTGATGATCGGGAGTCTGTTTGCGGGGACCGACGAGAGCCCCGGCGAGATGGTGCTGTACCAGGGGCGCAGCTTCAAGGAGTATCGCGGCATGGGATCGCTCGGCGCGATGCGACGCGGCAGCCGCGAGCGGTACTTTCAAGACGAGTTCGACCTCGACGCGAATCCCGATGCGGGGGAAAAGCTGGTGCCGGAAGGGATCGAAGGACGGGTCGCGCACAAGGGCAGCGTCGCCGCCATGATCCACCAGCTCGTCGGGGGACTCCGAGCGGGAATGGGCTATTGCGGCTGCCCGGACGTGCCGACTCTGCAGCGGGAGGCGCGCATGATCCGCGTCACCGCGGCCGGGCACCGCGAGGGCCACGTCCACGACGTCATCATCACGAAAGAAGCGCCGAATTACCGGGTGGAGTGATTTGCGTTAACGCGCCGTGACCGGATACGTCTTAACGGGCATGAGACACGCACTCTCTCTGTTGCTCGTCACACTCTTCGTCACGCACGGCCTCGCTCAGGACCGCGAGTTTCTCGCGGCGCTCGAGCAGGCCCAAACGCAGCGGCCGGCGACTCTGACCGCTTCCACTAGGATCGCGCCTGAAACCGAGCCAGGCATTCCCCTCGTCATCCACGGCCGTGCTTTCCAGCCGGACGGACGGACGCCTTTGGCGGACACGATCGTCTTCGCGTATCACACCGATCGCGAAGGTCTGTACAACCGTCGCGGCACTCCGCCTCACTCGTGGCGCCTGCGCGGTTGGGCGAAGACCGACTCGGCGGGACGTTTCGAGTTTCGGACGATGAGGCCTGGTTCTTACCCGGGCACACGCAACCCGGCACACGTCCATTTCACCGTGTTCACCCCCGATAAGGGCCGCTTTCACGCCGGTGAACTGCAGTTCGCCGATGATCCGGTGTTGCCCGCAGGAGAAGCAACGAGGTCGGCGGCTCTCGGTGAGTTTGGTTCCGTGCGTCCGGTCCGACGCGAAGGCGACGTCCAGCACGTGGATTTTGCGATCCGACTGGACCCGGCGCAGAAGTTCTAACACGAAGTTCTTAGTCCTATCGTCCTTAGTCCTTGTGCACGTGCCGACGAGCACCTTGCACAAGGACCAAGCACTAGGACCAAGAACTACTACCGTCGACTCCACCGGATCCGCCGCGTGTCTTCTCCCAGGACAATTGGATGCGCCCGGCATATTCCTGCACGAGGGTGAACGTGGGGCTCGAGACGTCGTCGCCGGATGCGCCAAGCCCGCTTGCCAGCCCGCGCACGAAGGCCGTCTTTCCGGCACCAAGGTCACCGAACAGCAGCACGACATCACCCGGCCGCAAGTTGCCTGCGAGCCGCTCGCCGGCTGCGGCGGTCTGCTCCTCGCTCTCCGTGACGACGGTGCCGGTCACGACTCTTTTTTGACGCGCCGCCGTGCCGTCAGCTCCATCACGGCGTCGCCGAGCCGCGAGGCGACGTCCCCGGCGACCAGCGCGACTTCACCCTCGTCCGCCTCCGCCAGGTCACCGGCAGTGCCGTGCAGATACACGGCGAGCTTGCAGGCGGCTTCCGCGTCGAGCAACTGCGCGAACCACGCGGCAACCATGCCCGTGAGCAAATCGCCGGTACCGCCCGTGGCCATGCCGGCATTGCCGGTCAAATTGACAAATGCACGACCGTCCGGCCCGGCGATCACTGTCCGGTGTCCCTTGAGAACGACGTGTACGCGGTGCGCGGCCGCGAAGTCCCGAGCGTGCGCCAGGCGATCGTGCTGCACGGCTTCGATCGCCACGTTCAGCAGGCGCGCCATCTCTCCTGGATGCGGCGTAATGACCACATCAACGCCGTCACGCCCCATCAGTCGGTCGGGATCGCCGACAAACGCGTTCAGCGCGTCGGCATCAAGTACGAGCGGTACGCCCGCGCGTTCGACGAGCGCCTGCACGAACGCGGCAGTCCCCGGCGCCCGTCCGAGGCCTGGTCCCACGGCGATGACATCGGCATCGAGCTCGAGCACCCGATCGATGGCGCCGAAGTCGATGGTCCCGGTGGTCGTCTCGTCGAGTGGTTCGGTCATGTACTCAGGGGCCATGGCGGCCAGAATCGGGGCGCACGAACGCGGCGTCGCGATCGTGACCAGTCCAGCCCCTGAGCGCAGCGCGCCGATCCCAGCGAGGTGCGCGGCGCCGGTGCGACCGAGCGACCCGGCGATCACCACTACGCGGCCGAAGTCCCCTTTGTGTGAATCGGCAGGGCGAGCGGGCACGATCTCCCGCATCCGTTCGCGCGTGAGCAGTTCGAGGTACGGCCCCTCGACGTCGTCGAGGATCGGCAGTGGTATGCCGATGTCCGCAATGACGAGGTCCCCCGCGTGGCCGTCGGCGGGCGGGAAGACCAGCGGGATCTTGGGAGCGGCCAGCGTGACGGTCATCGATGCGTCGATGGCCTCCCCTTCGCACGCCTGGGAATCGGCGGACAACCCGGTGGGCAGATCGATGGCGACGACCGGTACGCCGAGCGCGTTGACGTCGGCGACGACGGTTTCGAGCATGCCGGTGAGCTGACCGTGAAAGCCGGTCCCGACGATCGCATCGACGATCAGATCGCACTCGGAGATCTCGCTGAAGTGCAGCTCCCACTCCTGCGCGTTCGTGATCTCGACAACCGTCAGGCCGATGCGTCCCAGGACTTCGAGGTTGATGCGCGAGTCGCCGCGGATCTCGGACACGCTTCCGAGCAGGAACACGGCGGTGTCGACACCGCGCTGTATGAGCGTGCGCGCGACGACGAAGCCGTCACCGCCGTTGCTGCCGCGACCGCACAGGACGCCGACGCGGCTGGTCGAGAGATCCTCGAACGCCGCTTCCATGGCGGCGACCGCCTGGCGGCCGGCGTTTTCCATCAGAACGATCGACGGGATGCCGATGTCTTCTATGGTGCGTCGATCGGCCTCGCGCATCTGCCGGCTGTTCAGGACACGCATCGAAAGGCGAGCGTACTGCTTGTGCTAAACTTCGTCAACGAACGGGACTGCACGGAGGAGACGGAGGACACGGAGAAAACCAAACCACGGAGACACGGAGTTCACGGGCACCCACAAAGTTGTTCTCCGCGTCCTCCGCGTCTCCGTGGTTAATTCCTCTCCGTGTCCTCCGTCCCCTCCGTTTCGTCACCACAGCTCATCTCTGATGCCCATCCGCGGAGCGGTTTACGTCAACGGCACCATCATGCCTGCGAAGGACGCGGTCATTCCCGTCTATGACCACGGATTTCTGTACGGCGAGGGCGTGTACGAAACGTTGCGCACGTACAACCGGGTCCCGTTTCTCTACGACCGTCATGTCCGGCGTCTGCGCGCCTCGGCCGAGCGTGTGAATCTCGACGTGCCGTTCGACGATGACACGCTGGCCCGGCGGATTGAAGACACCGTCGTCGCCGCCGGCGATCTGCGCGAGGCTTACATCCGCATCCTGCTGACGCGCGGCGTCGGCGAGCTCACCTACGACCTCGGCGCCACGCCCGCGCCGTCGCTCGTGATCATCGTCAAGCCGCTCGAGGAGCCGCCTGCCCGCGTGGCCGAACACGGCATCCGCATCGCGCTCGTGACGGTACTGCGGAATCATCCCGGCTCGGTGAACCCGGTCATCAAGTCGAACAACCTCCTCAACAACGCGCTCGCGATGCAGGAGGCCAACACGCGCAGCGGTGAAGAAGGGCTGATGTGTAACTACCGCGGCGAGTTGTCCGAGTGCTCGCAGGCGAACTTCTTCATGGTGCGCGGCGGCGTGGCATTGACGCCGCCCTCGGCGTCCGGACTGCTGGAAGGGATCACGAGGGCCTATATGTTCGAGGTCGGGCGGGACGCCGGCGTCGAAGTCCGCGAGGAAACGCTGTTGCCCACCGACTTGGACACCGCGGACGAGGCCTTCATCACGAGCACGACGCGCGAGATCAGCCCGGTCGTGCAAATTGACGATCGGATCATCGGCACGGGCAAGCCGGGGCCGTTGACCCGCAGACTTCTGGACGGCTACCGTGCGCGTGCAATCCAGATGACCAAGGGCGTGGTGGCGCGCGCCCGCTAAGTCTTCGCTTCCAGCTCCTCGTACATCTCAATCGGCGGACAAGCGCAGATCAGATTCCGGTCTCCGTATGGGTTGTCGATGCGCCCGACAGCCGGCCAGACCTTGTTCGCGCGCACGAACGGCAGCGGATACGCGGCCTGCTCGCGGGTGTAGGAATGGGTCCAGACGTTCCCCGACACTTCCTCTGCCGTGTGTGGCGCGTTCTTGAGAACATTGTCCCGGGCGTCGACCCGGCCGTCCATCACCGCTTGAATCTCACCGCGGATGGCGATCAGCGCATCGCAGAACCGATCCAGCTCGTCTTTGGCTTCGCTTTCCGTCGGCTCGATCATCATCGTCCCCGCCACGGGAAACGAGACCGTGGGGGCGTGAAAGCCGTAGTCCATCAAACGCTTTGCCACGTCCTGCTCGTCAACAGACGGTCCGGTGCCGTGTTTGAACGGCCGCAGGTCGAAAATCATTTCGTGCGCCACCCGGCCGTTGTGGTTCGCGTACAACTCGTCGTAGTGACCCGCAAGACGCGCTTTGATGTAGTTGGCGTTCAAGATGGCGTACCGCGTCGCGTCGGTGAGACCGCCGGCACCGAGCATGCGAACGTAGCCATACGAGATTAGAAGGATGCTCGCGCTGCCCCACGGCGCGGCGGAGATCGCAGGGATGGCTTTCTCGCCGCCTACGCGGACCGCCGGGTGGCCCGGCAAGTACGGGGCGAGGTGCGCCGCCACGGCAATCGGTCCCATGCCCGGGCCACCGCCGCCGTGAGGGATCGCAAACGTCTTGTGCAGATTCAAGTGACACACGTCCGCGCCGATGGCCGCCGGGCTCGTCAGGCCCACCTGCGCATTCATATTTGCGCCGTCCATGTACACCTGGCCGCCGTGCTCGTGGACGATGTCGCAGATCTCGCGGATGTCCTCTTCGAAAACGCCATGGGTGGACGGGTACGTGACCATCAGCGCGGCGAGCGTGTCGCGATACTGCCCCGCCTTCGCGCGTAGATCCGCGAGATCGACATAACCATGGGCGTCGCATGCCGTAACGGCGACCTTCAATCCTGCCATCGTCGCGCTCGCCGGGTTCGTGCCGTGGGCGGACGAGGGGATGAGCACGACCGTGCGGCGCGCGTCGCCGCGATCGCGATGGTAGGCCCGAATCGTCATGAGCCGTCGTCCGTTGGAGATCCAGCGGAATGATCGATCGCGGCTCAGCATCGCGTAGACGCGGCGGGGGCGCTCCACGCGCGATGGCGAAGATGTCGACGATGTCCTGCGCGTCCGCAGGCGATACGGTCTCGTCGAGCGCGATCCCGATGCCGCCAGCCGAGTAACGGAAATTGATGCCGCGGGCGTGCGCCGCGTCGCGCACGGCACCCGGATCCGCGCCCTCGATCCAGAGGGTGTCGAAATAGGCCATGTTGGACTGCCGATAGCCCATCGACGTCAACGCCGCATCCACGCCGCGCGCGAGCCCGTGGATCCTCGACGCGATCGCCTTCAAGCCTTCGGGACCGTGATACACCGCGTACATCGCCGCGATGTTCGCGAGGAGCGCCTGCGCGGTGCAGATATTGGAGGTCGCCTTTTCACGCCGGATGTGCTGCTCGCGCGTTTGCAGCGCCATCCGGTAAGCCTGGCGCCGGTGCGCGTCAATGGACAGCCCGATAATCCGGCCGGGCGCTTGCCGCGCGAACGACTCGCGGGTGGCCAGGAACGCCGCATGCGGTCCGCCATAACCCTCTCGATCGTGGGGCGGAGGTCGCTGATGCCACCGTGATCGTCCGGGTACTGGAGCAGCATGCCGAATGCCCGCGACATCACGGCCTGCGAGAAGTCGGCCGGCTTCCCCACTTCGAGCCGGATGTGGAGCGGTTCCGCGCGCCCGCGCAGGACCTCGAGGGTCTGCGGGAAGCAGCGCTCGCCGACCAGAAGCACACTTTCCTGACCCGCAGGTGCCTTCTTCGTCTGCAGCCGGTGGAACATCGACATCGCCTCAGCGGCGGCAGTGCCTTCGTCGAGCAGCGAGGCCGTCGAGATGTCCATGCCGGTCAGATCCTTGACGACCGTCTGGAAGTTGAGGAGCGATTCCAGGCGGCCCTGGGCGATTTCCGCCTGATAGGGCGTGTACGGCGTGTACCAACCGGGGTTCTCGAAGACGTTGCGGAGGATGACGCTGGGCGTCACGCAGTCGTAATAGCCCTGGCCGATGTATGAGCGGGCCACCGTGTTGAGGGCCGCGATGCCACGGAGGCGTCGCAGGTACTCGTGTTCGCTGTCAGCCTCCGGGAGCTCGAGGGGAGCTTGCGCGCGAATCCCTGGCGGGATCGTCTGATCGATCAGCGTATCGAGTGAGGCGACGCCGATGGCGCGCAGCATCTGGTCACGCTCCGCCGGGTCCGGTCCGATGTGCCTGGTCTGGAACGAGCCGCGTTCTACTGTGTGCATCCGTGGGTGTCTCTGAGTCCGGCGAGCTACCTGGTGAGGTCCGTGTACTGCGCGGCGTCGAGGAGGTCCTGTTGATCCGCCGGATCCAGGATCTTGAGCGCGATCATCCACGACTCGTGAGGGCTGGTATTTACGGCTTCCGGCTTCTCGACGATCGCCTTGTTCACGTCCGTGACCTCGCCGCTGATTGGGCTGTAGAGCTCGGAGACCGCCTTCACCGACTCAATCGTGCCAAACACCTCGCCCTTGTTGAACACGCGCCCGACGTCAGGCAACTCCAGATAGACCACATCTCCGAGTTGTTTCTGCGCGTAATCGGTGATGCCGACGCGGGCCTCGCCGCCGGTGACGCGGACCCATTCGTGATCTTTGGTGTACTTGAGGTCGGACGGATACATGCGATCTCCCTGACGCTCTGCGCTACGACGTCGGTCTCCTGTAAAACGGCATGGGGACAACCTGCGCGCGCACCCGGCGACCGCGAATGTCGATCTCGAACTCCGTTCCCGGAGCGGTGCTGTCCGCCCGGAGGTACGCCATCCCGATCGCCTTCTTCAGATGTGGTGTCTGCGTGCCGCTCGTCACGATGCCGGCCTTTTCGACGTTGACGTAGGCGTCGTGCCCGTGCCGGGCGATCGCGCGGTCGAGGACTTCGAACCCTATCAGCTTGCGGGCCACGCCGTCGGATTTCTGGCGCCGCAGCGCCTCGGCCCCGATGAAGTCCTCTTTCTTCCAGCCGACGATCCATCCGAGGTCCGCCTCGAGCACCGTCGTCGTGTCGTCGATGTCGTTTCCGTACAGGCGCATCGCCGCCTCGAGCCGCAGCGTGTCGCGCGCGGCAAGACCGGCGGGAATGACGCCAGCGGAGCGTCCGGCGCTGAGGATCGCATCCCACACGCGTTCGGCGGAACCGGGCGGGACGAAGACCTCGAACCCGTCCTCACCGGTGTAGCCCGTCCTCGAGATCGTGCCGCGGACACTGGCGATCTCGCCCGTGGTGAACCAGTAATACTTCAACGCTCCAAGGTCGACGCCCGTCAGCGGCTGCAGCACGTCGCGCGCGGCTGGGCCCTGCAGCGCCATGAGCGCGTAGCGCGAGCTGCTGTTCACCGCCATCGCGTCGCCGGCCCCCGCAATGTGCTCCGTAATCCAGTTGAAATCCTTGATGATGTTCGACGCATTGACGACCAGCATGAAGTGATCGTCCGCCAGCCGGTAGGTCAGCACGTCGTCCACGAAGGTGCCCGCAGCGGTGGTGAGCGCCGAGTAATGGGCCTGATTGATCGACAGACGACTCGCGTCATTGCTCGTGATGTGCTGAACCGCCCGCAGGGCGTCGGCGCCGGCGATCTCGATCTCCCCCATGTGGCTCACGTCGAACAGGCCCGCGCGCGTACGTACGGCTATATGTTCATCGACAACGCCGGTGTATTCGACCGGCATGTCCCAGCCGGCGAATTCGACCATCCGCGCACCGAGCGATCGATGACGCGCGTTGAGCGGCGTTTTCCGGAGGGAAGCGGTCGTGGATTGACTCATCGGGGAGCGCCAGGGCCCTCGTACAACCTGCAAAAGGTACTATGCGCCTCGCTGACGGTCAAGGATGGGACAGTGTCACCTGCGCAGAGGTCAGAGACGCCGCCCGCGTCTGACGCAGACTGGGTTTCGCAGTGGCCACCGTGGCACGGGCCTCGCGCTGCCCGGCGCATGCGGCTAACCGTCTCCACCATCGTCGCAATCGCCGTGGGCGCGTGCACCTCGACTCCGACGGCGCCGGACAGCATCGAATCGTGTGGCGGTTTCGGCGACTGGCGCATATCGACGTACGTGCTGCCCTACGCCGTCGGTCAGTCGTATTTTCGTCGACCAGGGTAACTGTTCCGCGCCCGGGAACGGGCTTCGAGGTGCGGCGAAATTCGGGTATGACTTCTTGATGCCTATCGGTACCTCAATGAGTGCGGCGCGCGCCGGTGTCGTCATCCATCTGGTCGAATCGCATCTCGACGGGCGAAGTGGCTGCCACCGGGTTCGATAACTACCTGCTGTTGCAGCATGCTGACGGGACGACGGCGCTCTATGGACATGTGATGCACCAGGGCGTGCTCGTCGAAGTGGGAGAGACCGTCGCGCAAGGCCAGATCGTCGCGCGCAGCGGGAACACAGGCAATACGGGCAACAAGCCGCACCTGCACTTTTCGGTGGCGGCCTGCGATCCTGTGTCCCGCGGCACCGCCGCCTGTCCGACCCTGCCCGTGAACTTTGGCAACCGAGCCGAACCCGGATGGACTGAGGGCCGGCCGATCCTGTCTCGCTCTCCGGTTCGGTCCCGGTACGTAAGGCGCTGTGGGAACTCTGTAGTGTCCGGCTCATCGCAGGTCCGGCTGAAGCCGGACACTACGCCGCAGCACAGGTCGCCGTGGCCGTGACCGACGGACTCCTGTCTGGCTGCGCCGAGCACGCCGATCGATCTATCGTACGAGGCGCTTCTATTTGGCGCAGCTCGAGGACGTGGCCAGCCGGGCGGAGCGTGCGGCGCTGATGGCCGACGGACATCTCGGCTACGTCATGCCCATCGGTGGCGTCGCCGCGTACCGCGAGAAGGTCTCGGTCGTTGGTGTCGGCTTCGACATCGCGTGCGGCAACGCCGCCATTCGTACGGATCTCACGCTCGGTGGCATACCAGGACTAATCGATCGACTCCCCACCATCGCTGATGAGACCCAGGACCTCGTCTCCTTCGGCGTCGGACGTAAGAACCGCTCGGATGATGCCCCCATCCATCACCCCCTGTTCGAGAGTCCGTCGTGGGAGGCGGTACCGCGGCACGCGCGCGACGGATTGCGCGCGAAAGCGCGGGCGCAGCTCGGAACGGTCGGCAGCGGCAACCATTACGTTGACGTGTTCGTCGACGAAAGGGACGCCATCTGGGTCGGCGTTCACTTCGGCAGCCGCGGCTTCGGGCACACTGTCGCGTCCGGTTTCCTTGCACTGTCCCAGGAACGCCAATGGGGCGCGAAAGTCCCCGAACGCGAGGTGCTGCTACCCCTCGAGATGCCGCTCGGCCAGGACTACTGGGCGTTGATGACGCTCGCCGGTGACCATGCCTACGCCGGCCGTGAATGGGTGGCGCGCAAAGTCGTGTCGCTGCTTGGCGGCCGCGAGCTGGACCTCGTCCACAACCACCATAACTTCGCCTGGCGCGAACAGCACGACGGCCAGTCCGTCATCGTCGTGCGCAAAGGCGCCACGCCGGCGTTTCCGGGCCAGAGGGGCTTCGTCGGCGGCTCCATGGGAGACGATGCGGTGATCGTCCAGGGGACGAGTGCGGCCGCTATGCCGACCGCGGAGCTTCAGCGTGACGCAATGTACTCGACCGTGCACGGCGCGGGACGCGTGATGTCTCGGACGGAGGCGGCCGGGAAACGGAACTGGCGAACCGGCAAGATCCTGAAGCCCGGCGCCGTCTCGCCGGAGATGATGCAGGCGTGGGTGCGCGACAAGGGCGTCATCCTCCGAGGCGGTGGTCTCGACGAGAGCCCGCACGCCTACCGGCGACTCCCGGACGTACTCTCCGCTCAGAAGGGTACGGTCGAGATTCTCCACACCCTCCGGCCGCTCATCGTCGTCATGGCCGGCGCGGACATGTTCGATCCGTACAAGGATTGACCGGAGCGGGCCGATAACGACCGACCGCCGCCGTGAAAGCCACGGCGGCGGTCCAGGTTTGCTGACGGGCCGCACGTCCGTCAGGATCGACTCCTACCGCTGGTCGCGCCGTGTTGCCAGAGTGCCATGAGGACGCCTGAACAGCACCACGACGATGAAGAGCGCGATGGAGATGAGGGCGTAGGCTGGGCGATTGAGCGCAGGCCAGGTGCGGGAGAGGCCGGCGAAGACAAACACGCCCAGGATTGCGCCCATGATGACGTCAGCTGCAACCGCGAAGTATCGCATCACAACCCTATCTTTGGCACGCCGGTTAGCGGAGAGAGGCACTTGATGTATTCAAACCATGCGGACTCGCTGCGGGCGACCCAGACGGCGTTACAGGCCAGCCGTTGATACGCACCGCTGAAGAAGCCATCGTCTTCGGCTTCGTTCATGCAATTCTGCAGATCCTCCCACGCCCTCGTCGACTCTGTCGAGTAATTCGACCAGCACGACGGGTCGGCTCGGACCTGACGGAAGATGCCCCGATGCTTCTCTACGAATCGATCCGCCAGCCGTTTCGGAGCATTCAGGTCACCCGCCAGGGATGAAACGAAGGCGAGTGACGACAGGAGGCTCATTGCCGGCGCCTTGAGATCGCTCTCGCCCTCCAGCTCCGACAACATCGTGCGTGCCGCGAATGCTGCGGTGGAACCTGCAAGCAGATGTTGCAGCTTCTGAAGAGCCGTCGGCGACGTGACGGGCAGCGTCCGTCCCGCTCTCGACACCACGACGGCCCCCGAGTTGTAAGAGACGAGGAGGACATCGCCGTCGTGCACAAGCTCGATCACGAAAGAGCGCTCCTCGTGATTCGTCACTTTATTTACGGAGAGCTGTTTGTACGTCGCCGCCAGCCACGCACGCTTTCCTTCGATCCCGTACGAAATCCGGAGATCTTCCTGCTGTCCCGTCGAGACTGAGACTGCGTCCGTCCGTTCGCAGACGTCCGCGGGACCCGCGTACGAACCCTGAGTACTACCCACAAGCACGACGACGACCGCTGCTGCCTTCCATAGGTTCCGAGCCATGGATCCTCCGACACGCCCTGATGGCGTTTCCGTCCGGCGTGCGTCCTCGGCGGCCACCCAACCGCCCCGCCTCGCCGGATCGATTTCGCCGGAGGCACCCGGCACACGCGATATTCATGAAGGTCCCGCGGCCGTGTCGCGGCGACGTTCGGGCCGGAACCTCAAGTACTCCTGCAATGTGTGGTACGAGATACCGAGCTCGCGAGAGGCCCGGCGTTTGTTGTTGGCGCACCGCTCGAGCACCAGCCGGGCGTAGCGGCTGCCCCACGCGCGCATCGTGTCGCGGGCGTGTATCGACGGCATCAGGACGTCCGAATAACCACCGAGTAGGGCTGGCGGAAGGTCATCGAGCTCGAGCATGTCAGAACCGGCGAGCGCCACCGCGCGCTCCATCACGCGTTCGAGCTCCCGCACATTGCCCGGCCACTCATATGCCAAAAGGGCATCGGTCGCGCCCACCGAGAGGCGCAGCGACCTCAACCCCTGGTGGCGTTGAAGGAAATACTGCGCCAGTTCGACCACATCCTCTCGGCGATGCCGCAGTGGCGGGACCTGCACATCCACTCCGTTGAGTCGGTAGTACAGGTCGAGACGGAACCGACCCGTTTCAACCATCTGTCCCAGTGACCGGTTCGTTGCGACGATGATGCGGGTGTCGACGCGTCGAGTCGCGCTGCCGCCGACGCGTTCAACGGTCAGATCCTGGATGGCGCGTAGCAGCTTGGCTTGCGCCGCGGGGGAGAGATCGGACACTTCGTCCAGAAACAACGTGCCGTCATGGAGTTCTTTGCCTGTACCCGACTCGCCTTCGATGAGTATCGTGAAATCAGTCGCGGCGACTCGCTCGATGCGTTCGCGAACGAGCCGGATCGGCTGGCTCGTTCCGATCAGCGGCGCAGCGCCACCGGCGCGATCGGCCATCGTCTGGGCGAGCCGGCGTGCCTGAGTACGCTCCAGCTCGAGCAACAACGACGCGATGTGGGTCGCGGTTTCGAGGAGTTGGCACGTCCACCGATCGACGATGCGTCCGGATGAGAAAACCGCATCGAGCCGGGCACGTGTGCCGAACGGACACGCCGGCACATCGAGCGATACCGCGTTCGATGGCTGGTACCCGTACGGCACGGGCTCGTCGCGGACAGCGACGGAGGTCGCGTCGATGAGGGAGCGAAGTTCCTGCTCGAACCGCTCGCGGATCGCCCGAGCGTCGCGCGCGATCGACAGCCCGTTCGTCACCGCCGTCAGCAGCGCCGCCGTACCGCGCCGCCGATCGGCGGCCCGGCCCGGTGCGGGGACTGCAACAGCCGCTGACCGAACGGGCTCCAACCTTGCCATGGGTCCTCCCTCGTTTTCGTGGGCCAAGGTCATACCAAGGCGGATGCCAGCGACCGCCCTCGTAAAAATGGCCTGATTCGGCGGCCTCGGACTCTCTCGCCGGCGCTTACCCTGGTGCGTCGGGAATCTGCTTCCCGATTTGAAAGAGATCTGAATCGCAGCCGTCGCGCACGGTATACCCTCCGCGGGTGACCAGTTCCCGTAGCCAGTCGGATCGCAACTCGAACTGCAGCGCCCCTCTGTAGGTCACTCCCCCTTCACGACTCAGCGCCCACACAATGGAGCGGAGGACGAGTGCAAAGAGAGCGATGGTGTGTGCACCCGTTGGAACCTGGAGCTGGACGCGTGCGCCAGGACGAAGAGGGCGTTCGCCCTGCAGGAGCGCTCCGCCGGCGCTTACGTCCACGAGCGTAACCATGCAGCCGGGCCGCACGGTTGCACGTACTTCCGGCATCGTTGCTGGTGCGACTCTCACGTATCGACGCCGCTCGATCATTGCAGTGTCCACTGGCCCATCCCCGACTCGAATCGGAAGACACGCGTGCGTCCGGTGACGCCGAGTACGCGCACCGCATACTGGCGCCGCGTTCCGCGGATATAGAGTGTGCCTGACGTGGCTGTCCCGTCGGGACTCATCGTGAGAATCCGGGCGGTCCCAATCCGCACCCCGTCCGAATCGGCTGCGCTGCTCGCACCATCAAGATCAGGAGTACCGGACCTCAGGCCAAAACGCACGCCGCGAAAATTGTGCTGGAGCTGTTCGGGGGGCCCCAGCGGCACGTCCGTTCCTACGCCAATGTCCGCCGTTCGAATGCCATTTCCATTGCCATCGGCAAATGGCGCAAACGTGTAGTCGCCTGACGTGAGCTCAAAGCGCAGCGCGACAGCCGTCGAGCGTGTCACCGCTTCCGCTCGCAAGGTGGCGATCCGGCCGGCCACGTACCGTGCGGCCATCGTCGTTCGCAGGTCGTCCGACACGTCCGTCGTCAGGGGCACTGCGAGCGCCGCGAGCGTCGTCATCACGGCGGCGGCGAAAAGGACTTCGAGAAACGTTGAGCCGCGTGCGCCCCCGGTGTGCTCTCGTGTCATGACGCGCCCTGGCATGGATGTGAGGCCCGGTACGTGACGGTGTACCGGGACCCCTGGCCTCCTACTTGCCGGTCGCGCGGTCGGTTTTGTCCGCCGAGACGGTGATCAGCGGCTTCAGCTTGAGAAAGCTCTTCTCGCCGATACCTTTCACGTTCATCAACTCCTCGATCTTCTTGAACCCGCCGTTCTTCTGCCGGTACTCGACGATGCGCTCGGCGGTGCGAGCGCCGATGCCGGGAAGAACCTCGATCTGAGATGAAGACGCGGTGTTGATGTTGACGGGTGACGCGCTGGTGACCGCCGGCTTCGCCGGCGCGGGCTTGGCCTTGGCCTGGTCTGCCGTGACGGCGGGCGCGCCCACTGTGGCCGCCAGCATGAGGGTGACGATCGCACACGAGAGTCGACGCATGTTGTCCTCCAGGAAAAGTGAATGGGTTGGCCCCCGGCGCCGGCCTGGACAAAGTGAGAGGTCGGGCACCTTGATGAACGACCATGACGCCGGGAACCGCACCGTCCTTGAGCAAGGCCGCGGCCGGATGCCGCATACTCCGGTTGTCAGGCGAAGAGACTCTGGGGATGCGAGTTAAGCCCAGAGGCTGTGGAGAAGCGATCGCCGGTCACGGTGCGAGGAGTGATAACTGTCAACCGAGAGCGACGCGGACAGGCATCAGCGATCGAAACAAGCTGCGCATTGGGGGGCAACCGCAGTAAGGTGGCGCGCATCCGGGGTTACTCGAGGTGCTTTTGCGGCCCGATATTGCGCCGCTTCAGCAGACATCGCATTACATGGGACGCCGAATTCAGGTATAATTCGGCGCCTTCCAAACAGTTCGTCGTCGGCGTCCGACGCATCAGGAGTCCGCTGTGGCGCAGCCGCGGAGTCGTACAACGCGTGTCCTCATCAGCCTGGGTTTGGGTGTTGTTGCCGGGAGTCATGCGGTTGCCCAGGTCGCGAATGTGTCGAAGGAGGGCATCGTCGTCCAGGAGGTCACCGCCCACTCCGCTGGCGAGCGAGCCGGCCTCCAAATTGGTGATGTGCTGGTGGCGTGGACGCGCCACGTGATGCCTCCGGCGAATCCCGCGCCGGCTTCAGGGTCCATCGAATCCCCGTTCGATCTGACGGAAGTCGATATCGAGCAGTCGCCTCGAGGGCCCATTACCCTCGTCGGCACCCGTGACCGCCAGCCGACTCGCTGGACGCTTCCGCCGGGCGCGTGGGGCGTCAAGGTGCGACCCGGTTCGCTGGAGGGTGCAGGTGGCGGCTGGCTGCTTCCCGCCCCGTCGGACGGACAGCCGTCCGAGTCAGCCAGACGTTGGCTCGCGCTTGCGAGTGCTCAGGACAAGACGACCACCGGATGGCTCGTCCCGTGGCTGCTGTCGAAGGCCGCGGCGACTCTGATCGACGGCCGGCAGTGGGCCGAGGTCGACGCGATCTACGCGCGCGCCGTTGAGGAAGCGAAGACGGAGCGTCCCCACGTAGCGGCCCAACTGCTGAATGACTGGCGCGTCCCTCCGAACGAGGAACGACCGGGTCCGCGCGAAGGAGTGCTTCGAGCGATCGCTTGCGCTCCGGCGCACGGCATCTCCGCACAGCCTCGCTGCTGCCGCCACACTCGTCCATCTTGGAGATCTCGAGGCGGACCGGCGCGACTTCGTCACCGCAGAGCGTTTGTACCGGGAGGCGCTCGATAGTGTGCGGGAACAGGCGCCCGAGAGCCTTCAGACCGCCGCGATTCTGCACAGGCTCGGCCGCGCCGCGCTGAAACGGTTGCCCGTTGCAACCGCTGCCGAGTTCCACGAGCGAGCCTACGCGATCCGCGAAAAGCTGGCGCCGGACAGCGTCGAGCTCGCCAGGAGCCTGAACGCACTTGGACACGTCGCCGCGGAGCGGGGCAATCTGACGACTGCGGCGGAGTTCGCCCGGCGCGCCCTGACGATACAGGAACGCCTCGCGCCAGGGAGCCTTGAGGTAGCCGGCAGCCTGAACGACCTCGGCGTGGTTGAGGGACGCCGCAACAACATTGCGGCGGCCGAACCGTTTTTCAGGCAAGCCCTGGCTATTCAGGAGAAGTTGGCGCCTGAAAGTCACGAGTTGGCGACGTCCCTTAGCAACCTCGGCGGCGTGTTTCAGCTTCGCCGCGATCCCACCGCCTCGCGTGACTTTCATCGTCGGGCGTTGACAATTCGAGAAAAGCTGGCACCGGGCAGTCGCGAGGTTGCCACGAACTTGAACGGCCTCGCCCTTGCGGCGATGCTCGGAGGCGATTTTGCCGAGGCCGAGGACTGCAGCAGACGGGCACTCAGCATCCAGGAGATGATCGATCCGAACGGCCTCGACGTCGCCGGAAGTTTGACGAATCTGGGGAGCGTCGCGGCGGTTCGGGGCGATCTCCGGGCGGCCGACGGCTTCTACTTGCGGGCGTTGAAGATCTACGAGAAGTCCGCACGGTTCGATCCGCAGATTGCGCAGATCCTGAGCGGCATCGCGATGGTGGCTCTCATCCGCTCTCATTTCCCCACTGGCGACGACTCTCAGCAGCGAGCTGACCTGACCAATGCGGAAGATGCTTTACGAGGGATGGTCACCATCGCCGAGCAGTTCGCGCCGCGGAGCATCACTGTTGCGGAGGCGTTGTATGCCCTCGGCGTCACGGCTCGTTTTCGAGGGGATCTGGCAGCCGCCACCGATCTCAACCGACGGGCGCTCGCGATCTGCGAAACCCTCGCTCCCCAGAGCACGCTGGCTGCGCTTGTCTTGAGCGAATTGGCCAGCGCAGCCTCCCAGACCCCGGACGTGGCTGAGGCAGAACGCTATATCAGCCGCGCGCTCGCGATTCTCGACCTTCAGAAACAGCCGACCTGGATCGAAGGCTCTGCCCTCAACCAGCTCGCCCTGGCATCCGGTCGCGTTCGCAAGACCGACATCGCCGCCAGGCTGCACGCACGCGCGATCGACGCCGTGGAACAGCAGGAAGAGAACCTCGGCGGCACCGGCGATGCCCGCGCCCTGTTCAGCGCTCTCACGGCATCGATCTATCGGCAGGCGGTAGAAGCGCAGGTCGAAATCGAACAGATGGCTGACGGCCTCCACAGCCTCGAGCGATCGAGAGCCCGGTCGCTGCTCCGGATGCTCGCGGAGCGCGACCTCCGCTTCACCGCCGATCTCCCCCCGGAGATTGCGAGGGCACGAGCGCTGAACGCGAGCGAGTACGACGCCGTGCTGTGGAGGATCGCCAGGCTCGACCCGGTCCGCGACAAGCAACAGCTCACCGATCTTCAAGCTCGCCTCCAGGCGCTTCGGGATGACCGTGAGCAACTGACGGCGCAAGTGCGGCAGGCCTCGCCGAAATACGCGGCGTTGAGATATCCACAACCTCTCGACCTGTCTGGCGTGCGGGCGACGCTCGATCCGGGTACTGTCCTGCTCTCCTACTCGATCGGGAAGGAAAAGACTCTGCTGTTCGTCGTGCAGTCGGAGAAGGACACGAAGGCGCAGTCCGGCCTTGTTGTTCTTACGTTGCCTCTTGGGGATCGGCGGCTGCGTGAAGAGGTCACTACCCTCCGCCGCGCCATTGAACGCACCGCGGTCGTCCTTGATCGGCAGGCGGCGGCACTCTACGACCTGCTGATCAGGCCCGCCGAGCGGCTGATCGGCTTCAGCAAACACGTGCTGATTTCACCGGACGGACCGCTTCACGGCCTGCCCTTTGGTGCGCTCGTGAGGAATCGGCCAAACGGGCGACCTACCTACTTCATCGAGTGGAAACCCCTCCACGTTGTGGCGTCCGCGACCCTATATGCCCAGCTGCGTCAAGAACGAAACAACCGCGCCGCCGGGCACGAGCGATCGCTGGTTGCGTTCGGCGATCCCGTGTACCCGGCCGTGATCGCCGGAAATCCGGACGCACTCCGCGACGCGACGGTGCGCTCGACGGTGCGGCGGGGCAACGGCTTTCCACCGCTGCCCGCCACCGGTCGGGAAGTGAGCGCCATCGCCGAGCTGTACAGACC